>JALNWK010000031.1 GCA_023230925.1 Limnochordia bacterium | reverse complement strand
TTATAGGCTTGGTTCAAGGTAATTAGATAGACTGGACTTCTCTTCCGTGAAGGTGGCCTTCTCACACCGTTTTAGTGGCCTTATTTCTCCGTGACAGTGGTCTTTTCAGATCGTAATATACATCTTATTCCCTTTATTCTAGCCGGAGTAGCACCCGATATTATCTATAGTGCGGGTGCATGGGATGATAGTTACATTAACCAAGGGTTCTTCTTGGAACTTTCGCAGTTTGCTGAGGACGAGCCAGGTTTTTTGGAGGACTTCCTCCCAAATGTACTGCGCTATGCAGATGATGGAGGGATCTATAGCCTGCCGTATACGTTGCAGCTTATGGGTGCTTTTCATAACCCGGTTGTTTTTGCGGAAGCTGGACTAGAACCCCCTCAAGCAGGTTGGACCCGGGATGATTTGAGGGTCTATTCCTCAAAAATCTTACGTTATGAGAATGATCGCATTGTGCGTTGGGGAGCAGTACCGTGGACGATTCATCAGTTAAATATGCCACTTCTTTCCCAGACAAACGTAAAACTGATTACCCAGGACTACGAAGTATTGCCGGATCCAGAACCATTGCAGGAGATGCTAAGTTGGGCTGTGGAGATGGCCCAGCGGAATCTGTTGACCTACCGGGCGGAGGTCGGATGGACGGGCACCAACTTTGACTATGCCCACAACACAGGTATTGCCTTTGATGCTAGTTATCGACAGAATCTTTGGAACGAGTTGGAAAGTCCCATGACTGTTATTCCCATGATGAGATGGGATGATTCAACAACACTGAAAAAGGGTAAGCCGGACTATCGTAGCTGGGCGATGATTACAGGACACTCGGACGAAAGACAAAGGGCGGCTTGGGAATTCCTTAAGTTCTTGTTTGAACCAGAGAACGTAGCTGCCTTTAATATCGAGTTGGGGTATCCGCCAAGTACGATTTCCACCGCTTTTTCAGACGATTTCAGAGACTATTCGATGACCCATAACCCGAACATGGTCCTTTGGATCACCCACTACCTCGCGGATGAACCCGTAGAGGAAGACAAGGAACAGACGGGTATGTGGCCGGGTGAAATCGCCACCAACGTATTCCCCATACTGGAGAGTGTACAGAAGAAGGTTCTGCGGGGCGAGATTTCAGTTGTGCAAGCGGTAGAGATGCTGCGGAGCAACTTTACCACAATTGTTAACGATTTCCAGATGAAAGAGTAATGTGCCAGATTCCGGCAGGGCTTCGTCCTGCCGGAACCTAGAAACAAGATAGTCTAGACACAATTAGATAATGAAGAATGGGTGAAGCGCTTTGAGAAAGACAAGTATTGGTGGAGTTGTACCAGCGATGATAACTCCTTTTACTAGGGATCGATCTGTGGATGTCAACGGTGCTCATAAAATCACTGACTACCTTATTGGTGAGGGGGTTGACGGAATTTTCCTGCTGGGTTCTAGTGGTGAGTACCAAGTCCTGTCCAAGGGGCAATGCCAGGATCTGGTATGTGCGGTTGTGGACCACGTAGCTAGTAGGGTACCGGTGTATGTGGGAGCCTCCTCTCCGTCCTTGGAGCAGGCAATAGGTAATGTACGTCGTGTGGCCGAATGGGGTGCCGATGTGGCTGTATTACTACCTCCGTTCTACTATACCTACAACGAGGGAGAATTACTTGAGTATTTCCGGACTATTGCAGGTGAAAGCCCGATTCCTCTAATGTTGTATAATGCGCCTGGCTATACCAGATATTCCTTGAGTATTGATCTGTTAGGTGAAATAAGCCGTATACCGGGCATTCTCGGGATTAAGGATACGGCAATGAACATGGATCGCATGGTTAGGTTAATTCTTGATGACAGGCTTCGTGATTTCAAGGTCTTTCAAGGAAGTGATGAGCTCCTCGGAGCAAGCCTATTAATGGGAGCTGACGGCGGTGTTAACACGATCAGCAACGTATTCCCGGGTATACTGGTGCAAATGAGGCAGGCCGCGTTGGCAAAGGATATTGAGCGGGTTAAGCACTACCAAAAGGCGATCAATAGCTGGGTGGATTTTGTCCGGTCTACGACTCGTGGGGATGCTTCCATTAATACCTTCCTTAGGGTTGTGAAAGTTGCCTGTTCGATTCGAGGTCTGTGTGAACCATATCTGGCGCAACTCGATCCGGGACCAACCCAAGAGGAAGTTCAGTCAATCAAGGATGTTCTTGAGAGTGTTGATTGTTATGTAAGTCAGGCTATATGAATTTGAGGGTTGGACTACATCCTGATGCTGCAGGATGTGTTCTAGCCGAAAAGTCTGTTATACGATATCATTATAGTTGGAGCCACTGTCCTGTGGCTAGCAAAGCCCGATCAGGATTACATAAGGGGGCGGGATGATCGTTGTTAGAAACATTTGCTGTGGAAAAGCGTCCGTTATATGAGCAAGTAGCGGAGCAATTACGAAAATTTATTATCCATCAAAACCTGCAACCCGGGGATAGGCTGCCATCCGAAGAGGATCTTGCTTCGATCTTCGGCGTGGGACGTTCATCTGTGCGTGAGGCGGTAAAGAGTCTCTCTGTCCTAGGTATTGTAGATGCCCGTAGAAGAGAAGGCACAATTGTTAAGAACGTGGATCCGACACAATTTATCGAGAACATCGCCTATGGTTTATATTTTAGCCCTGAAGGGCTTCAGGAATTACATCATCTTCGATCTATTATGGAGCTTGGCTTAATACAATACATTGGTAGTAACGAAAGCTTACGGGCAAGAACAGTGAAGCAACTGAAAAAGAACCTCGATGAAATGGAGACTATAATAGACGATGACCACGAATTTGGGGTTGTGGATCTCAAGTTTCATGAGACCTTTTTCCGTTGCGTTAATAGCGAAGTGATCGAGATGTTTGCATCGGTGGTTAACGACTTCTTCGTGCATAGTCAAAGCCTCTATGGATTAAGCTATGCAGGTAATAAGCAAACCAGGATTCTGAATGAACATCGCCGGATTACCGAGGCCTTAGAAAAAGGAGACCTTTTGGAGGCAACACAGGCGTTGACAACCCACTTCTCATGGTTTAACAAGGAATTAGTCAAGGAGTATGCTCAATCGGAAAACAACAAGGACTGTTGTTGATCGGGCTTGCTATAGTTTGGTAGGGGTCACCGCATGATTTGTTACCATAGATGAGAAAGCTCCCACGAGAAGGGAGCAATGTAACCCTTATTCCGTTGAATAAGCTAAAGGCCTTTGGGTCTAACCCGGGTATCACAGACCAAATGGGTTGATCTGAAAACGCCATCAAGGAAGTGTTTCCTGAAACACGACACATATACTGTCTGCTATATGCTGAGCGCTTCGCCCAGCCAGGCGGTATATAGGTTAAAGGCTATAGTGCGGTTGGCCCTATGCTTTTATAGATGGGTGATACAGCACAGTGCAAGGACTTAATAACGAAAAACGACCGCAACTTCGCCCCTGCATACCCTCTAATTACTGGTATCTATGCAGAAGAGAAACTCGGGTATGGTGCGATCATTAACGCGAAACGAAGAACGTGGGGGAAGGTCTCGACTCTTTAGCTGCCATTCCCTAAGGTTTTCGATTGCTAAACACAGATGGGGCCAAAGATTACTCATGGCTTTACTGGACACCTCTAGATCGAAAGATTGGCTTTATCCCATAGGTGCAATCCCACCGGAAAAGCTGATGATCTAGAGGATGTGACTATTGAGAGGATACTCGTTATCGGTGTGGTTCCGGTTTGTTGGATCTTATAGAGGAATACTGGGAATCCTATGATGGATGAGCATGAAGCTGTCGAGAGATACCAGCGCAGGCTATGCACATTTCTATATACAGGCACAATTGAGATGTGTAACCTTGTGTCTGCAACAGAGCACGAAGACTAGGAAAGGCCATTAGGAGTATACAGGGTACTTCCTGATGATTGATTACGTGGGACAAGTCAATATTGCACAATATCTGACGCAGAGTGTGATCATCCTGCTGAAGTAATAATCATTGAGCCCTATCATGACTACCTGTCTATGTATTCCCCATTCTATACAGAAGAATAGGAGAACATTTCTATCCAAATTATGGTACAATTGGGTAGCAACTTTACGATGAGAGCTTGGTAAAGGTGACTGTTAATTGAAGTTAAGAGTGCGCGGATTGACTCCCCGAAAACGGTTATATTGCGTTGATATAATTGAAGCGGGTCCGCTAGCCTAGCCCAGTCCAGGAAGAAGGTTACTTCTGGCCCAGACTGCCACGCAGCGACACAGGAGGGTTACGAGAAGAAACTTGATGCTAGTCTCAGGTTTGCCTAAACACAGTTTTCTCTTGCCTTAGCCTGATTCTTCTGGGGCATGATGTTGTTTGTTTGGATGATAGTACCAATTAGGGTGCAGGGTCTAGAGTATTGTTATACGCCTTTGTATATAGCTTGTATCTGAGGGTGGGTACTCCAGTTAGGTCGATGTGTGATAGAATTTTTGTAAGGATCTATCATGGTGCTTGGCTGTTGAACCGACAGTCCAACCTCGTTGTTGTGATCTCAATGACAGGTTTACGGGGTGGGTTCTTTTTTCTTGTATACTGACCAGAAGTATTTTCATGTCGCTTTCTGCACATTTTAACATTTCCAGTAACAATATAGCCTTCTATGTTCTTTGGCTTACATCAGCGTTGCAGGGACCGGGAACTTGTTTTATTCCTGCTAGATTTGCATAACATGGGTTAAGTTTTCGATGAATTGGTGATATAATCACAAGAGGAAATAGTTAGACACACTTCCAGAAAGGAGGATGACCATGGATAATAAGGTCATCGGTATCATATGCCTCGCGTTGGCATTAATTGCCTTTATCGTGGCGTACGACCGGTACAAGGTCAACGCGGGTAATGTCGAACTTATGAATAAGCTTAACCAGGGCATGTCACATTTTGGAGTAGATACTAAGTTGAAGCCTGCAGTACCTACCATTACCAAGGTCCTGGTTGTCGTTGGTGTTTTGCTTACAGCAGGTGGTGGTTATCTGATATATCAAAGTAAGCATTAATGGTTGCTAGCGGGATGTGCTTTGTGCACAGCCCGCATGTTAAATACATCTTGCTGGGAAAACAGTACCGGATACCTAGTTGTGTTCCTTGCGCCAAAGTCGTTCGATTAGGTACTTACCTGGCTGCCAGAATCGGCTTTCGGGAAAGACTACGGTTTGGGGTTCCTCTTTATACAGATCATTGAACATGGCAACCGCTTTATTGCTCGATGTCTCAATAATACAACCACTTATCCCACCGAAGAAGCGGTCTGGTGGTTTGTGTGCGAGTTTTGAATTAATATTATCCGCCGCGACCCACGCCTGGAAATGGGCATAGGCTCCTGTTTTTGGCAGATCAATCCCCGACGGAGGGGTAATACGCGTTACATCACCAATTCCATAGACGTTGGAATATTTGGTCTCTAACGTAAAAGGATCGACATTCATCCATCCGTACTCATCTGTCAGGCCTGTGTCCCTGACAAAATCCGGTGGTCGATGTGTTGGTATATAGATCAAAAGATCATAGCTGACATCACTATTTGTGAATCGTACAGTCTTACGCTGGGGGTCAACCCCGAGATAGTGCTGGTCCGTAAACAAAAAGACTCCTCGTTCCTCCAACAGCTGAATGAGGGCTTGTCCTAGTTTGGGGCCAGCCTGTTCAAAGGGGGTAGTCTCGGGTGTATAAACACAGAGTTCCACATGGAGAAGGCCTCGCTTGTGGAACCATTCCGCTAGCAAGAGAGCCATTTCGTACAGTGCCGGGGGACACTTAAAAGGTCTTGATGTGGCCATCAGTATGATCCTTCCACTGGTCATCCTGTGAAGTTGCTCCCGTATGGCTACGGCTCCCTCAATGCTATACAGGTTGTGGCCTGTTTCCATCAGGTTCTCATCTTCGTTGCCTGATGTGTCCACACCGGGGGCGAGGATCAAATAGTCGTAGTGCATAGGACTACTCTCATTGTAGTAAATGGTATTACGTTCAACATCAATGTCTGTCACCCGGGAGACAATAACCTCTATGCCATCGGTATGAAGACGACCTACGGGTAACCCCGTATCCCTGAGCTTTCTCCTGCCTGTGATCAACCAAAGAAAGGTTGGTTGAAAGTAGACCACATCATCCTGTTCAATGATGGTTAGTCGGTGAGTATCATCGAGTCTGTTGCGCAGGGCCTGAGCGGCAGCAGCTCCGGCCGCTCCTGCTCCCACGATCACTATATGGGCCATGGAAACCACCTCTGGGCTTATCCTAACTCCCACTTCCTTAGTCTATACCTTCACCATATGGGTAAAAGTCTTCCAGTGCCTTACATCATGCATTCTTAGGACAAGCCGATGGAAATGACACATTCTGAAATTCCTATTGCTTTAGGTCTGGAAGTCTGATAACATAAAACCATAAGTTGACAACCGAATACTTTTCAGGGTGCTTTCTTAACGAAGCTTAAAAGGGAAAGAGGTTAGAATCCTCTACAGCCCCCGCTACTGTATGCAGGGATGAAATCCTTCAGAACCACTGGCAAGATGCTGGGAAGGGAAGGAAAGTAAGATGAACTGTAAGTCAGGAGACCTGCCTTGGAAAGGGACAACTAGTACTTCGGAGGGAAGTATGTAGTTAGTGATTTTGCTGATCATTAACAGGCACATGACTACCCTCATGTGTCTTTTTTTGTTCCAAGGGTTGCTTGGACAACCCTCCAAACCTTTCCTAGAAAGCTATTTCGAAGGATAAATGGGATTGTTCCAAAGGTTACGAAAGGAGGATACAAGTTGGCTAAACGCATGATGATTCAAGGAACTGCTTCCTCTGTGGGTAAAAGTCTTCTGGTCACCGCTCTGTGTCGCATTTTTTACCAGGAGGGTTACCGGGTTGCTCCCTTCAAATCCCAGAACATGGCGTCAAATACCTTTGTGACGAAAGCGGGCCAGGAAATCGCCAGATCCCAAGCAGTTCAAGCTGCAGCCTGCGGCATGGAGCCAACGTATCAGATTAACCCGATTGTACTTAAACCTACTGGTCCAAAGCAAAGTCAGTTGATCATCAACGGTGAAGTGGTCGGTTTCATGAGTGCGCAGGACTATCATGAACAGAAGCCTGCCTTAAGAAAAGTGGTCAAAGAGGCCTACGACCAATTGAGCAAAGATTACGATGTGATTGTCATTGAAGGTGCGGGTAGCCCTGCGGAGATCAACCTACGGGAGCATGATTTGGTCAATATGGGGCTGGCAGAACTGGTGGATGCGCCAGTGATTCTCGTCGGCGATATCAGCTTAGGTGGGGTCTTTGCCGCCCTGTACGGCACATTGATGCTACTAAGCCCCGGGGAGCAAGCTCGAATTAAGGGCTTTATCATCAACAAGTTTATTGGAGACCCGCTTCTTTTACAACCAGGTATTGACCTGATCCAAGAGCGCATGGCGAAACCCTGTTTAGGCGTATTACCCTATCTAGAAGCGAAAGATTTGGACTATGACCGATTGGCTGATGCCATCAGGGGCAACATCGATCTAGACAAAATGAAACAAATCATGGGGTTATAACAATGGATCAGCGCCTCCTGCTTTCTTTGGCTGTGGCCTTGGATTACCTATTGGGTGATCCTTTGTGGTGGCCCCATCCAGTCTGTGCCATCGGTTGGGTAATCAGTACCTACGAGGGTTTGATCAGATGTTCTAGACTTTCTTTGAAGGTGGGAGGCTATGTTCTTGCGGGGCTGACGATGCTTACTGTCCTGATGATCTTGACGTTCCTGCTCTGGTTGGCAAGACTGGTTCATCCAGTAGTTCAAAGGTTGCTTGTAGTCTATTTCCTCTACAGCTCCCTGGCCGCAAAGTCCTTGAGGGTTGCGGCAATGAAGGTGTATCGGGCCTTGCATGAAGGGGATCTTGAGGGGGCACGGTACCAACTTTCCCATATTGTGGGTCGGGATACCCAAAAGCTAGATCGCCAGGGGATCATTAAAGCCGCGGTGGAGACGGTGGCGGAGAACACCATTGATGGAGTCTTGGCCCCCCTTTTTTTCATTGGCCTGGGGATCATGTTTCAGGTACCGGTGCAACTTGTCTATCTATACAAGACGATCAATACCCTAGACTCCATGGTGGGGTATGTGCATGAGCCTTACCGGGAGATTGGCTATGCCTCTGCCAAACTAGATGATCTGGTAAATCTCATTCCAGCCCGGGTGGGTAGCCTGCTCATGTTAATCGCAGGTGCACTGCTTGGGGGAGATCTGAAGGCAGGATGGCGGATTTGGCACAGGGACCACAGAAAACACAAGAGCCCCAACAGCGGTCATCCCGAAGCAGTTGTAGCAGGATTGCTACAGATTCAGTTGGGAGGAAGCAATACCTATTTTGGACAGGTGGTGCACAAACCCACCATTGGGGATTTCACCAGAACCCCAGATGAAGAAGATATCAGGAAGGCAATTCGGATCACCTATGGTGCCCAGGTGCTCGGTACTTTGTGTTTTCTGGTGTTGTTGTAGGAGGGAAAGTATGAATAAACATGGCGGCTATTATGGGGATGACTGAGTATGAACGGGCCTTTCGCTTGGCCCGGACAGAGGTTTACCATCATGTGCTTCAGGCGGCAGACAACTTTCAAGTCGATCTGGCACGACTTCACAAACAGATCCGGCAGGTGAAACCCGATGTGATTGTACTTTGCAACCCCAATAATCCCACCGGGTCATATCTTTCACCCAGCGGGCTTGCAGCCATCTTTCAAAAGGCTAGTGGGTGTCATTTCTTCATAGATGAGTCCTTCGTGGACTTTGGAGGCGTAGGGATGCCTTGGGGGCTGATCAAGGAATATCCAGTGTTTGTCCTACGGTCGATGACCAAGTTTTATGCCATGCCAGGGATTCGAATAGGATACGGGGTAGCAAATTCAAAGATAATCGCCCAGATGAGAGTCTACAAGGAACCTTGGACAGTAAACCAACTGGCTCTAAAGGCCTTGGCCTGTGTGGTTGATGATGAGGAGTATCTCAAAACAACTAAGGAATGGTTCCGTACAGAAAAGGATTATCTGTATCGCCGGCTGATGGCTATTCGTAGTATTCAGGTGTTTCCCAGTCACTGCAACTTTCATCTAATTAAGTACCAAAACGCAGCAACTGCAGTTCTGCAAAGCAGGCTACTACAGGCAGGGATATACATCAGAACCTGTGAGGACTTTGTGGGACTTGGTGGAGAGTTTTACAGAATGGCGGTGAAAACCAGGGAGGATAACCAGCGGTTACTAGCAGCTTTAACGCAGATTTGAAGGACAAGAACCATTGTAAGGGAGAATCCAAGATGAATCGAAAGTTACTTATTCCATTGATTATGCTCTTAGTCTTTTCCACTGTTGCCTTTGGGGCGGAACAGTTAGTTAGTATAGACGGACGGGAATACCTCTTCGATGTAAAGTTCATAGAAAAGGTCCCCTTTGTTAATGCGGAACACTTTAAGGAATTAGGTCTTACTGTCAAGCGGGCGGATGAGGCGGTGATTTTGGCAAATGCTGAGGTCGAGATTCGCTTTGTATTAGAGTCTAATCAGGTGCAGGTAAATGATCTTGCCCTTACCTTAGCGGAAAGGGCCTTTACCCAGGAGGAAAAGACCTACGTACCCCTTAGCTTTGTGCTGGAGACCATCAACTACCAAGTAAGCTTCGACGGTACTCACATAACCGCTTTAAGTAACCCAGAGGTAGTCTATCCGTTAAAGACCCAGGAAGGGTACGTGATCGGGGAGGATGTGAAAAGTGTTATCTCCCTGGCACCGGGGGTTACGGAGAAGCTCTTTGCTCTTGGAGTAGGAGATCGGATTAAGGGTAGAACCACCTACTGCAATTATCCCGCAGAGGTGGGGAACATTCCGCTGGTGGGTACTTTGGATGAACCGGATCTGGAGCTTATGTTGAGCTTAGAGCCCGATGCGGTGATCGCGGAGACCCATTTCAAAGAGGAGATCCTCAAGCAACTGAAGGCAGCGGGAATTATGACTATTGCCCGCAAATCGCCGGAGGATGTCTCTGGTATTTACAGTTACATGTTGGATCTAGGTATGTTGTTTAACAAGAACTACGAGGCCCGGGCTTTGGTGGCCAGCATGAAGTCGAAGGCAGCGAGAACCGAATATATTTTGCAGGACATACCGTTAGAGGATCGACCCACTGCTTACTATGTGGTGGGAACGGGTCAGTGGGGTGAGTACACGGCAGGACGTGATACCTTTATCTCTAGGTTAATTGCCCTTGCGGGTGCTGTAAACGTGGCTGATGATGTGGAAGGTTGGTCCTACAGCTTAGAACGATTGATCGAACATGACCCCGACTATATCTTTGGTAATGATTTCAATTTGGATACCATGTTAGCAAATGACAACTACCGGGTGCTATCCGCCCTAACAGGCAAAAACTACCTAGTAATTGATCAAGACGTGATTGAAAGGGCCGCACCAAGGGCACTCGATGAGGGACTGCGGGTGCTTGTTGGACTATTTCATCCGGATCGGGTAGATAGACTCGGCTTCTGACGGTGATATCGATGTCTTATGTGACAAAAAGAAGCGTATACCACACTTATTTGCTGATGCTGTGTATCGCCTTGGCAGGGTTGATGCTTGCTGCTGCCGGAGTGGGTACGGTGAAGATCCCAGTGCGGGATGTAGCAAGGATTATGGGTAGTTGGTTGCTCTCAAAGGATTGCCCTGAAATCAAGGGCAGCCATATTTTCATTGTCCTAAATGTCCGCCTGCCAAGGATCCTTCTCTCGGCAATTGTGGGTGCAGCATTGGCCCTTGGAGGTACCTGTTTGCAAGGGGTGTTTGGTAATCCCATGGCTGATCCTTATGTGATGGGTTCTTCCACGGGAGCAGCCTTTGGGGCTACCCTGGGTATTGTCTTAGGATTAAATCAGGGACTATTAGGCCTTGGCACCACGTCTGTTTTTGCCTTCTGTGGCGCCCTAGGTACCACGGCTTTGGTCTATAAATTGGCAGTCACAGGCGACCGAGTGTCTACGACCTCCATTTTGCTAGCAGGGATCGTGGTCAGTTCAATTTTATCCTCTGCCATCTCCCTGTTGATGCTGTTTAATCACCAACAGCTGGCCCGGGTAGTCACCTGGACCATGGGAAGCTTCAACGGCGCTAACTGGCAACAGGTTTGGGTGGTACTGGTGCCAATGGTCATTGGCACAGGGATTCTTTTGAGCCAAGCTAGGGAGCTAAATGCACTGGTGATGGGGGAGGAGGATGCCCAAAGCTTGGGGGTACCCGTGGAGAGGGTGAAAAAGATCGTTTTGATCGCGGCTTCCTTTTTAGCGGCTTGTGCCGTATCGGTCAGTGGGATCATTGGTTTTGTGGGTCTTATTGTACCCCACCTGTGTCGTTTGATCTTTGGTGCTGATCATCGCATGTTACTACCTACCACAGCGGTGGGCGGTGGGATTTTCCTATTACTTTGTGACACCTTAGCTAGAACAGCCATCAAAGGGGTAGAGATCCCTGTGGGGGTTGTTACCTCGCTCTTTGGTGGACCCTTTTTTCTTTACCTGCTAAGGCGAACGAAATAGGGGTGAGGCAGTGGGATATGTTGATGTGTGTGACCTTAGTTTTGACTATGGGCAAGAGCAAGTCCTCTATGATCTGAACTTTCGTATCAATCGGGGGATGATGGTGGGTGTCCTAGGGCCTAACGGTTGTGGCAAGACCACCCTGCTAAAGAACCTGTGTCGTTTGCTAAAACCCCGACGGGGTAAGGTTCTCCTCGAAGGTAATGATCTTGGTGCCATGGCTCACAGGGATTTGGCTAAACAGATGGGAGTGGTCTCCCAGGGGGTCTTTGGGGCATTTGACTTTTCGGTGTATGATGTGGTCCTCATGGGTAGATACGCCTACCAAAGTTCCTTTAGGGGTGAATCTACCACGGATCTAAAGATAGCCAGGCGCGCCATGGAACACACCCAAACCTGGCATCTGCGGGAGAAAAACATCACCCAGATCAGTGGGGGAGAGAGACAACGGGTGATTATTGCCCGGGCCCTAGCCCAAGAGCCGCAGATTTTACTTTTGGATGAGCCCATCTCCCAATTGGATATCAAGCACCAGATTAATATCTTAGATCTGTGTAGGGAGCTTAACCGTACCCAAAAGATTACTGTGGTGATGACCCTCCACGATTTGAATTTGGCTGGTCGCTATGCGGATCGGATCATGCTGCTGGACCAGGGTCGGATTGTGGCTTGGGATGTGCCGGAGAAAGTACTCACCAGGCAAAATATTAGTCGGGTGTATGGCGTTGAGGTCAAACTGCTCTACGGTGAGGGACCCGTCCCCTATATTGTGCCCGAAACAGTACAGGAGGGATATCCGTGGGAAGCATAACATTGGTGACAGGAGGGGCGAGAAGTGGTAAGAGCACCTTCGCTGAGCAATTGGCAAGCAGGAGGGAGGGGACAGTGCTCTACATTGCCACAAGCGTAGCTACAGATGAGGAAATGAGGTCCCGGATCCAAGCTCACCAACAGGCAAGACCGAAGACTTGGCAGACGGTAGAGATGTACCGGGGGTTTGAGCTGCTCCTAGGAAACGATGACTTTCACCAGGCAGGGACCTTGCTTTTAGATTGTGTGACCATTATGGTATCTAACTTGCTTCTTGAATCAAAACTAGATTTCGAGCGGTGTTCCATGGCAGAACTAGGCCCAGTGGAGGACATGGTCAGGGGGGAAGTGGGCGCGCTTGTGGAACTGGTACGAAACCAACATAAGGATCTGATCCTAGTAACCAATGAACTGGGCATGGGGTTGGTGCCTCCGTACCGGTTGGGTCGGATATTTCGGGATGTTGCCGGGCGCGTTAATCAGTACTTGGCCCAGGCAGCCGATGAGGTGTACTTAATCGTATCCGGGTTGCCGGTAAAGTTGAAATGGGGTCAGCAATGAAGGGCTTCCTGTTTATGCTAAGTTTCATGACGCGGTTACCCGTTGGCTCAAGCCATGACTTTAGGGAAGAGGATTTTGTCTGGGGTATACGTTTGATGCCCTTGGTGGGTCTTGTGATCGGATTGATCCTATATCTGGTAGCACAACTTAGGCTAGTCTTCCATCAGGATGTGGCCAGCATCATCCTCTGGGCGGTGTATTTGTGGGTGACCGGGGGTCTTCATTTTGATGGGCTAGGAGATACCATCGATGGGGTTTGTAGCTATCGGTCCAGGGAGCAAATCCTAGAGATCATGAAGGATAGTCGACTTGGGACCTTTGGCGGATTGGGGCTATTGCTTGTGTTAATTAGCAACATCACTTTGACAAAATACTTAGATGCTCGGGTCTTGTTACTTATGCCGGTGGTGGGTCGATGCGCCGGTGTGGTGGCCGCCTCATTAAGCAAGTACGCGCGCACCGAGGGGATGGGCAAGGTCTTTGTTGAGCAAGCCGATGGGAGGACTGTCCTGCTTAACCTAGTGGTGACCAGTTTGTTCTGTTTGATCGCCTATCCCCTAGGATTAGTGGGAATGTGCGGAGCTTTGGCTGCTACCTTACTCATTACGCGCAAGATAAACAAGGTGCTTGGTGGTATGACCGGGGATACGATCGGATTCGTGATTGAGTTTAGTCAGACCTGCTTTCTATTCACCCTGTATTGGAGGATGCTCCCATGAGGTTTATTTTGGTAAGACATGGTCAAACCCAGGCAAACCAAGAGCAAAGGTACCTTGGCTCCACCTGTAGTCCGTATACTTCCCTGGGCCTTAGGCAAAACGCCCATGTGTTAGAGCTTCTAGCCCGAGAGAAGATAGACCGGATCTACGCCAGTCCCCGGCCTCGGGCTCTTGGATTAGCGGAATCAGTAGCTAAGCACTTAGGAAAGGGAATCGAGATCCAGCCAGCCCTAGCAGAGATGGGCTTTGGGGTCTTTGAGGGGAGTACTTATCTAGAGGCCGCAGGGGCCTATCCAAAGGAGTGGCAGTGTTGGACCGAGGATTACATCCATTACCAGATTCCCCAGGGTGAGAGCTTCCTTAGGTTTCACCAGCGGGTCACCGGTTTTTTGGATACTTTAGAGTCCGAGGGCACTTACCTAATAATCTCCCACGGTGGGGTGATCTGTTCTGCCATTACCCACCTTTTGGGCTTGGGGGTGGATGCGCGGTGGCATTTTCAGATCCCCCCGGGATGTTTAGTTGAGTTAGTAAAGGAACGGGAGGCTAACTATATGCGGCGCCTTGTTCCATATGAAGAAGAGTAGTTTGTTACCGAAGGGGTGGAGTTGGTGGAGCAGAAGGGATATGTCCATGTCTACACAGGATGCGGCAAGGGAAAAACCACGGCAGCCCTTGGTTTGGCCCTGAGGGCTATTTGTGCCGGAAAACGTGTTTTCTTCGTGCAGTTTGTGAAGGGGATGAAGTATAGCGAAACAAGGGCCGGGGAGTTTTTGCCGGGGCTTTTGATGCAGCAGTTTGGACGGGCTTGTTTTATTCACAGGGAGCCGGAACCGGAAGATATTAGGCTTGCCCAGGAAGGCCTTAGACGATGTGCAAAGATCCTAAGGCAAGGTGAGTATGAGGTGGTGGTGCTGGATGAACTCAATATCGCCTTGTATTACCAGCTCTTTTCCGTGGAAGAAGTCCTTCGGATACTCAAAGCCAGGAAACCTTGGGTCGAGGTGATCATTACCGGTCGGTATGCTCCCCAGGAATTAATCGACATGGCGGATCTAGTTACGGAGATGAGGGAGATTAAACACTACTATGAACAGGGTGTGGTGGCTAGGGAGGGAATTGAAAAGTGAGACAACATATTCGGGTCCGATTGTTGTGCCAGTGCGGGATTCTCATCGCCCTATCAGCGATAGGATCATTGGTGAAATTCCAAGGTTCCATTGCCCTGGATTCTGCACCGGGATACTTTGCCGCCCTTTACCTAGGACCAGAAGCCGGTGCTCTGGTGGGTGGTTTGGGCCATATGCTAACTGCGATCACCAGCGGGTTTCCCTTGACCGTGGTGATGCATATGATCGTTGCTCTACAGATGGGGATCTTTGTCTATCTAGTGGGACTTATCTACCGCAGGATCAATGGGCTTGCGGCGATAGTTGCCGCAGTGATTTTAAATGGCCCCGTAGCAGCTTTAATCAATGTGCCCATTAGTGAGCTTTTGGGTCTACCTCTCAAGGGTTGGCCCCTATTCTCTATGATGATCATTCCCTTAACGGTGGCATCTGCTGTGAATATTGCTTTAGCCTACTTAGTTCTCAAAGTGTTTCCAAACCAGGGGGATGGCCAATGAAAGTCCAAAGCTTTCGGGATCTTACGCTAGTGCACCTAAGTGCGGATGACCTACTGGTCGTTGCCTGTGATTCCTGTGGTGGTGTGGGGAGTAAGGCACATGATCAGGTCCAGACCTCACCCCACATGGTGGGGTACTACACTACCTATGTGGCCCTTGCGGAGTTAATTGCCTTCGGCGCAGAACCTGTTTGTATTATTAATACGTTATCGGTGGAGATGGATCCTACGGGAAAGGAGATCATTGCCGGTATCCGACAAGCAATAGAGCCTTTAGGAGCACCACCGCTGATCACTGGTAGTACCGAGGAGAACTTCTCTGCCTGCCAAACAGGGATGGGGATTACTGTAATTGGCAGCGTTCATCTGAGTAGTTGGCAAAGACCCCGGTCCCATCCGGGGGATTTGGTAGTGGTGGTAGGTTTGCCCAAGGTGGGAGAGCAAGTAATAGCAGATCAGGGGAGAACGACGCTGGATTTAGAGAAGTTGCTACTGCTTAAAGGTTGTCCCTTTATACATGAGGTTTTACCCGTGGGGTCTCGAGGGATCGCCTACGAACTGACTCAGTTGGCCCAATGTAGTGGTCTGCAGTATCGTATGGCTGAGCATTTATCTATTGATGTGACGAAGACTGCAGGTCCGGCCACTTGTGCACTGGTGACCTTACGCCCGGTAGCTTATGAGCAACTAGCGATGAGGATGTCCATACCGGTAAATCCGGTGGGATGGTTGGTGTAGGAATCCAAGGAAAAGGACAAATTCTACTGCGTGTTAATCTAGAAGACGGGGGTAAATGACCTATTCGGGCGGGAACTGTTTGGGGCGATTATGTAAGTTTGTGTTATCATGGAGGTATTATGTGTAAGATGGGTTGTCTTTCTAAGCCAAGGGATATTGGAGGCAATGCCCCATGTACCGCATCATGATTGTGGAAGATGACGATAAGATTGCTGACATTCTTGCGGGCTACTTAAGAAGATATGGCTATGTGGGTATTTGCTGTTCGGACTTTGATGATGTGAAGTCGGAGTTTGTAAAGCTGGATCCCGATCTGGTCTTGCTAGATATTAACCTGCCCTATATGGATGGGTTTTTCTGGTGTCGCCAGATCCGCACGATCTCCAAGGTGCCCGTTATCTTTATCTCTGCCCGGGCTAGTGATATGGATCAGGTTCTGGCCTTAGAGCATGGGGGAGACGATTACATTACCAAACCCTTCTCCATTGATGTGGTGATGGCCAAGGTCAAGGCGGCCTTGCGCCGAACCTATGGGGAGTATGCCTTGGAGACCGATACAAAGATTGATGTGTATGAAGTACATGGGCTTTATCTAAATCGCTCAAAACGAAGTCTCACCTGGCAGGAAGAGGAAGTCTTCTTGACCCCGAAGGAGTTTGCGCTCATGGATATCCTCACCCGGCACCTTGGGGAGGTAGTCCTGCGGGAACAGCTGTTGGAGGCCCTTTGGGACGATGTGGACTTCGTCGATGATAACACGCTAACCGTAAATGTTACTCGCCTACGGCGTAAACTTGATGAGATGGGGATTACAGGTGCCATTGAGACGGTGCGGGGAGAAGGGTACCGCATCCAGAACGTTTGGACGGTTGGTCCAGTGGGATAATCGGGCTTGGAGCACATTTTTAACCTTTTCTGGGGAGGTAGTTTGAGATGTTGACTAAAGTGATTAAACGGGACGGCCGTGTGGTAGATTTCGATCAGGAACGGATTATCAATGCCATCTTTAAGGCGGCTAAAGCTGTTGGTGGAGAGGACAGGCGTCAAGCGTGCGAGTTGTCGAACCAAGTGGTAAGCATTCTCACAGAGAAGTTTGCCGGCAGGATGCCCACCGTTGAGGATATCCAAGATGTGGTGGAGAAGGTACTGATTGAAAATGGACATGCCAAAACAGCTAAAGCCTATATTGTCTACCGCCGCCAACAAGAAGAGAAAAGGGACTTTCGGGATCTGTTGGTGAACGCGGAACGCATGATCGATGAGTACGTTGATGATACCAACTGGAAAGTTAAAGAAAACAGTAACATGAACTACTCCCTCCAAGGTTTGAACAACCATGTGATCTCCGCGGTGACATCCCGGTACTGGTTAGAGAAGATCTATCCGGAGGAAATTCGAGAGGCACATAAAAGTGGGGATATGCATATCCATGATTTGAGTTTGCTAGCTCCCTACTGTTGTGGTTGGAACCTACCGGATCTATTGCTACGGGGTTTTGGTGGTGTTCCCCAGAAAATTGAAAGTGCTCCGGCGAAACATTTTCGGACTGCTCTAGGACAAGTTGTGAACTTCTTCTATACCATGCAAGGGGAAGCTGCCGGTGCCCAGGCGTTTTCGAATTTCGATACATACCTGGCTCCCTTCATTGCCTACGATGGGCTGAACTACGAAGAGGTTGAGCAGTGTATGCAGGAGTTTATCTTTAATCTCAATGTACCAACCCGGGTGGGTTTTCAAACGCCTTTTGTAAACATTACCATGGATGTAGTGGTACCGAAGAACTTAGCCAATGATCCGGTGATTATTGGTGGCCAGTTGCAAGATAGACAGTATAAGGAATTTCAGGCGGAAATGGACCTACTCAATACCGCGTTTTGTGAAGTGATGATGGCTGGTGATGTCAAGGGGAGAATCTTCAGTTTTCCGATCCCCACATACAATATCTACGAAGGCTTTGATTGGGATAGTCCTGTGGTGGCCAAGATTATGGAGATGACGGCTAAGTACGGGATTCCCTACTTTGCTAATTTCATCAACTCTGATCTCTCGCCGGATGATGTGCGGAGCATGTGTTGTCGTCTGCGCTTAGACAATCGGGAACTGTACAAACGGGGTGGGGGGCTCTTTGGGGCAAATCCCTTAACCGGCTCTGTGGGAGTAGTCACTTTGAACATGCCCCGGCTTGGCTATTTGGCCCAGGATAAGCAAGATCTCTTGGCACGGATTAAGAAACTAATGGATCTGGCCAAAGATAGCCTGCTTTTGAAACGAAAGGCCTTGGAACGGTTAATGGATGCGGGGCTTTATCCCTACTCTCGGTACTATCTAGATAGTGTGAAGGAACGGTTTGATGGTTATTGGCACAATCACTTTAATACTATAGGTCTTGTGGGTATGCATGAGGCCTTAATCAACTTTATGGGTAAGGGGATTGACACTCCTGAAGGAGGGGCACTGGCCCTTGAAATCTTAGATTATATGCGGGATGTGCTGGTGGGATACCAAGAGGCTACAGGCCAGTTGTTTAATCTGGAAGCAACTCCTGCCGAGGGGACTGCCTATAGATTAGCACGGATTGATCGGGCTACCTACCCGGATATCATCACCTCCGGCAATGGCGAACCCTATTATACTAATTCCACTCAGCTTCCGGTGGATTTCACCGATGATCTTTTCACCGCCTTGGATCTACAGGAGCAATTGCAGATTAAATACACCGGTGGGACCGTATTCCACGCCTTCTTGGGTGAACGTATTGAAGACGGCAAGACGGCAGCAAGATTGCTGATGAAGGTACTGGAAAACTACCGTATTCCCTATTTTACCCTTACCCCCACCTTTAGTATTTGCCCGGAGCATGGGTACTTGGCTGGGGAGCATCCAAAGTGTCCTAAGTGTGGTGCGGATGCCGAGGTTTGGAGTAGAGTGGTGGGCTTTTTCCGACCGGTCCAGAACTGGAATAAGGGTAAGCAAGAGGAGTTTGGCAAAAGAGTAGAGTTTCGAGCCCAAGCTATGTAACCGGAGGGGATCCTTTGTTTCACGGTGGAATACAAAAGACTAGTTTGGTGGATTATCCAGGTCATATCTGTGATGTGGTGTTTCTGGCGGGATGCAATTTCCGCTGTCCCTACTGCCATAACCCGGAGTTGGTGTTGGGAGGAGAACATCTTTCTTCATACCAGTGGGCGGATGTCCTTGATGGAATAGCCAAGCGGGCTCATGTGCTTGATGGAGTTTGCATCTCGGGTGGTGAGCCTACTTTGCACCCGGAATTGGCTCAGTGGTGTGCCCAGATTAGGGAATTAGGGCTTCTAGTTAAGCTAGATACCAATGGTACCTCCCCGGAGTTATTAGGGCAGCTATTGGCCGATGACTTGGTGGACTATGTGGCCATGGACATTAAGGCACCACCGGTAAAATATGAGCAGGTAACGAGGACAAAGGTGGACCTTAAGTCGGTTGAGCGATCGGTGGACCTGCTTTTGGCAGGTGGCATCTCCTATGAGTTTCGCACCACCGTTCCCCGCAGTCTGCTTAGTGAAGAGGACCTGCTTATGATTGGACAGTGGATTAATGGTGCTTCCTGCTATGTCCTACAACGCTATCGGCCGGAGCACCACTTGGACTTGGAATTTGAAAGTGATGAAAGGGACTCTGAGGCGTGGTTACTCACCATGCAGGAGAAATTAAAGCCCTATGCTGACTCCATCAAGGTACGGGGTCTTTAGAGGAGGTGTTAGAACTAGCAAACCACAAGGGACTTGTGGTGTTCAGGTGCTTGTGAAGAAGATAATAGGGAATTCGGTGAAAGTCCGAAGCAGCACCCACTACTGTAACTTTGACGAAATCTCCAAAAGACCACTGATTGTCATCGGGAAGGTGAGAGAGAGTAGGATGAGAAGAAGCCAGGAGACCTGCCTGAACACCTGATTTAAAATATCTTGGGGAATGAAGATAGGATAAACCTATTTTCTCCACCGTATGAGGGAGGAAATACCTTGGTTAAGAGTGCAATTGTAGGCTATCCCCGGGTGGGTAGCAGAAGAGAACTAAAGCTCTGGATCGAAGATTACTTCAATGGGTACATTACCGCAACCACCCTCCAGAAAAACGCGGCAGGCTTACGCAAAGACCAATGGCTACTACAACAACAAAGAGGCATCGATTTTATTCCTTCAAATGATTTCTCCTTTTACGACAACCTCCTAGACACCGCCTATTTGCTGAATGTGATCCCGCAACAATATACTAATTTGGGTCTTGATCCCCTGGACACCTATTTTGCCATGGCCCGGGGTTACCAAGGGAAGCAGGGGGATGTGAAGGCCCTCGCGTTGCGGAAATGGTTCAATACCAATTACCACTACTTGGTGCCGGTGTTAGATAGTAGGACCCAGATTCGTCTAAACAGCGATAAACCGTTCCAGGAATACCAAGAGGCCCTGGAGATTGGGGTTAATACAAAGCCGGTACTAATTGGGCCATTCACCTTCTTGAAACTGGCCGACTGTCAAGGGGAGAGGCCTTTGCAGGATTGGGCCTTGGAACTAGTAGAAGGCTACATCGAGATCCTAAGAAAATTTGCGGCTTCTCGGGAAATCCAGTGGGTGCAGCTCGATGAACCAGCCTTGGCCCTAGATTTATCTATTGATGAGGTCAAGCTGTTTACGACCCTTTACCGAAAGCTTCTAGCCCAAAGGGGTAAGGTGAAGATTCTTCTGCAGACTTACTTCGGAGATATCCGGGATGTTTATAAGGAAGTAATTACCCTTGGGTTCGATGGGATCGGTTTGGATTTCATCGAAGGGGCAAAGACAAAGGAGTTAATCCAAAGCAATGGCTTTCCTAAGGATACCTTCTTGTTTGCGGGAGTTGTAAACGGAAAGAATATCTGGCGCAATGACTATGCCAAGACCTTACATCTGCTTCAGGAACTAGAACAGTACATCGAAAAAGAGAGAGTTGTGTTATCTACCTCCTGTTCTTTGTTACATGTTCCCTATACCACTAAGCATGAACAGAACATACAGGAGGAATACAAGAGTCATTTCGCCTTTGCCGAGGAAAAGCTAGCAGAGCTTTGTGAACTAAAGAGTCTCTTTGCCGATCCGGATTACGCAGTCGATGAGCGCTACCGAAGAAATGTCGCTTTGCATAGATCCAAGCAACAGTACACCCGGGAGGACGTGCGCCAAAAAGTGGCTGCCTTAACCGAAGACGACTTTATCAGAAGCCCAGCCCTTGCTAAGCGAAAG
The DNA here is from genome assembly GCA_023230925.1 of Limnochordia bacterium. NCBI lineage: Bacteria > Bacillati > Bacillota > Limnochordia > Limnochordia bacterium. The sequence continues at coordinate 11,857 of JALNWK010000031.1, read as the reverse complement.
ATCCTGCAAAGGGAAGTCTTGAGGCTTCCTATTCTACCTACGACCACTATTGGTTCTTTTCCCCAGACCGGGGAGATTAGAAGCCTGCGCAGCAAGTTTCGTAGGCAGGAGATCACACCTCGGGTTTACCAGGAACGTCTCCAGCAAAAGATCGCCGAGTGTATCGCTTTGCAGGAAGAGATCGGATTGGACGTTTTGGTCCATGGTGAGTATGAGCGTAGTGATATGGTGGAGTATTTCGGGGAACACCTGGAAGGATTCCTATTTACCCAAGGAGGATGGGTGCAATCCTACGGGACACGTTGTGTAAAACCCCCAATTATCTGGGGAGATATAAAGCGCCGGGCTCCCATTACCGGGGCATACATTACCTATGCCCAAAGCCTAACCACAAAACCAGTCAAAGGTATGCTCACCGGACCGGTGACTATCCTGAACTGGTCCTTTCCCCGGGAGGATATCTCCCATCGTGAAATGGCATTCCAGATTGCTTTGGCGATCAAGGAGGAAGTATTGGACCTGGAAGCTGCGGGAATTAAGATCATCCAGATTGATGAAGCTGCACTGAAGGAGAAGATGCCCCTAAGGTGTGTCGACTGGCAAGACTACCTTGATTGGGCCCTTCCTGCCTTTAGACTGGTACACTCTGCCGTAAGGGCGACCACTCAGATTCATACCCATATGTGTTACAGTGATTTTAGGGAGATAATGAGTGATATTGAGCGGCTGGATGCCGATGTGATCTCCTTTGAGGCGTCCCGTTCTAGTCTGTCCATCGTTAGTGTCTTGCAGCAAGCAGAGTTCAAAGCAGAGGTTGGTCCCGGCGTATATGATATACATTCTCCCCGGGTACCTAGTAAGGAGGAGATCGCAGAGACGATCACCAGAATGCTGGGGGAGATTACGCCGGAGCAGCTTTGGATTAATCCTGATTGTGGTCTTAAGACCCGGGGTGAAGAGGAAACGGTGGCCAGTCTTAAGAACATGGTAGAAGCAACGGCAGATGTGCGAGGAGAACTGCAAAGAGCCAACGCCCAAGAGGACTAGGTATGGTGATTGTTGTTGACCGTGGGGTAGTATGCTCTGTTTCCGCCCGAATAGGGATAAGTGGTGGGCCCGTTAGAATCTACTTCTTAATCTAACGGGCCCCTTCCAAAGGACGGGTGAACGGGCCTGTGCATGTTACAAAATTAGGCTTTTGTACCGTTGCTGGTATTAGGTACTAGCCGGTCAATTGCAGCTAGGCATTGTTCCGTAGAGTCTGCATCCAGCAATTCATCATAAAGCTGATCCAAAAGTTTTAAGTCTTTGATCGTCGCTATCTTGCTTTTAATTGAGGGATCGCCTTTGCCAAAGCGCTTTTGTATGAGTCGGTAAATCATGTCTACTTTTCCTTGCTTTACGCCCTGCTTTAGACCTCGTTCCAAACCTCGGACCATGCCTCGCTCTAATCCCTGCTCCAGACCTTGCTCCAATCCTTCTTTCCAACCTTCTTCTTTTCCCTGTTTATGCCAACTGGTAGTTAGCTCCATCACTTTGGTTACCTCCCTTGGTTCTAATCGGGTTATCAGGTGCTCGTATTCCTAAGGACATACGGGCCGAATCTAGTTTCATGTTCAAGACCATGCGAGTAAACTCAAGTTTAACCCTAACCTTTTCCTCCTCGGCAAAATTCATCTTACTCATTAAGGCGGCAGCAACTGGGTTATTGCTCTGGGTATAGTCTTTCCATGAATGCTTTCGCAGAGAAACTAGGCAGTACTTGAATGTGATTGTATCGTGATAAGTGGTTGGCCCGCTAGAATCCACTTTTGAATCTAACGGGCTCCTTTCAAAGGACGGGTTCACGGACCTGTACATGTGACAAGATTAGGCTTTTGTGCTGCCGCCGCTGGTATTAGGTACCAGCCGGTCAATTGCAGCTAGGCATTGTTCCGTAGAGTTTGCATCGAGCAATTCATCATAAAGTTGATCCAAAAGTCTTAAGTCTTTGATCATCGCTATCTTGCTTTTAATTGAGGGATCGCCTTTGCCAAAGCGCTTTTGTATGAGTCGGTAAATCATATCTACTTTTCCCTGCTTCACGCCCTGCTCCAGACCTTGCTCCAATCCTTCTTTCCAACCTTCTTCTTTGCCCTGTTTATGCCAACTGGTAGTTAACTCCATCACTTTGGTTACCTCCCTTGGTTCTAATCGGGTTATCAGGTGCTCGTATTCCTTGGTCTCTTCCTCACTCAATCTGACATATGTCTCAAAGAATCCGAACAATAAGGACATACGGGCCGAATCTAGTTTCATGTTCAAGACCATGCGAGTAAACTCAAGTTTAACCCGAACCTTTTCCTCCTCGGCAAAATTCATCTTACTCATTAAGGCGGCAGCAACGGGGTTATTGCTCTGGATATAGTCTTTCCATGAATGCTTTCGCAGATAAACTGGGTAATACTTGAATGTGATTGCATCTTCCAAAAACGGAAGATCCACTGCAAAGTTACTAGGGTGTTCCTTCTTGCCATCGTGCGAGAAGACGGCTATGGGCCAAACCCTCTGCCGGTATTTTTGGAGCAAAAGGACGCTATACCAAAATAATCGTTCGTTGAAGTCCTTTTGAACATACGCTTGGGGCTCCACCAGAATCAATAGGTACCCGGATCCATCTTTTAGTCTTGCTTTTGCGAGAATGCCAACGATGTATTTTTTACCACCGATGAGATCCGGTAGAATCTCTTGGGGCTGAAACTCAATATGATCGAGATCGACGAATTTGGTCTCATCGGGGAAAAACAGTTCGATGAACTCAGCAAAGAAAGTTGTTAATAGTTGCTTGAATAGTTGATCGTGCTGTATACGTTCTTGGCTCAACCTGTATCTCTCCTTATATTGTATACGCGCGCCTTATTTATTTCAACTGGACGTTCTTAGTCAGACACACCTAAACACCGATTGCGCTGATGCCCCAACAACCCCCCTCACAAGTATAGCATGGATATACCCGGTTAAACAAGCACGTTCACGACAGCTGATTGGTAAAGTGAGAATAAGACCGGCCGGTAGTATGGTAGCAGAAATCTCGCAGAGGTTCGGTGAAATAGATAGTGGGAACCTGATATGATCGGGATGGTTTTCCTGATTATGAGTAAAAGGACGATGATGATAGAGTAAGTAGGGGTGCTACGATGATAAGTGTTCTCCGTCGAGTTTTCCAATGGCGGTGTATTGCAGCCGCTTGGAATCTTAAACGCGGCAGCGGGATATGGCTGGGGACAACTAGAAGGACAAAAGCTACGGCGCTTGAAGAAACTGAAGTAGGGCAGCCTTTTCTGGTATTAAGACCGCGGGGAACAACTCTAGTCTGAGACCATGGTGACGGCTACAGCAGGAGAGGGGCCTTCGGGAGGGGAAGTAAGTCCTATATTTCCTTCGTGTCAATGGTTGCTACGTTGAGAACTAGTTCCAGACAAGGATAAAATGACCTCACTTTGGGGATGGGGTGGGATATGCATGAGGATGCTAGATTATCTGTACAGTAGGGCCGCTTATATCATCGGGCATTTACTTGCTTGTATATTGTGTCTGTGCGTGATTCAACTGGACCTTCTACAAACGGGGCAAAGGGGTCTTACCATCGATTCCGCAATTTATATCGTGGTGTTACATGTTGCCGTGTTAGTAGTGGTCTTAATCATCGATTACTCCCGACAGAATCAATTCTATCAGCAGATGTCAAACATGAGCGATGACTTTAAGTCACCGGAAGAAGTGCTCTCCCTTGCTCCCCCACGGACTGCTGAACAACGGATTGCCTCCAACCTAGTTCGGTTGATTTATGCCCATCATGCCGCAGAAGTACTAAAACGTGATGAACGCTCCCAGTTTCACATTGATTTTACCAACCGCTGGGCCCATGCGATGAAAACTCCGGTGTCTGTTGTGGATCTACTGATCCAACAGTCTAAAGAAGTTGTGTCCTTAGATGAAGCTGCCACGTTATTCGAAAGCATCCAAGAGGAAAATGAACGAATTGCCCATGGATTGGATATGATGCTTGGTATGGCCCGCCAGGAACGGTTTTCCGTGGATGTCTGGCCCCAGCAAGTAGACTTAGAGGAAGTGGCCCGGGAGGTAATCAATAAGCATAAGAAAGAGTTTATTAGGTACTCCATTTACCCACGATTGGAAGTGTCCACGGGGAATACTCATGTTGAGACGGACCAAAAATGGATTGCCTTCGTTATTGATCAGTTAGTCTCAAATGCCATCAAGTACACCCGGATAAGCCCCACAGGAAGCAAGGTAGTTCTTCATATTCAAAAGGAGCGAGATCTTGAGGGAATTATCTTAGCCGTGGAGGATGATGGTGTTGGTATACCTCCCCATGATTACCCGCGTATCTTTGATCCGTTCTTTACTGGTGAGAACGGTCGTCTTGTACCAGAATCCACGGGGATGGGGTTATACCTAGCAAAAGGGATCTGTGGGGAACTAGGCCATGCCCTTACTGTTCGCTCAAAGCCCGGATGCGGTACCACGATGGCTATTACATTCTCCACCAGGTCGATTACCCATTTCGGCTGACTTGGGGGTACGTGGGAACCAGACAAGTGTTTCATGTACTTTCTGTAGATTGCTCCGGGTTTGCACCTTCGCTTATTGCGGCTAAGGTAGCTCGGGAATATGATGGAAGCTTCGGTAACTGGAAGCGAGCGTACCCTTTCTTCTTTTTAAACATAATGCCAGATTCATGGGCCAGTGGATTTGGCATAGTCCGCACTTCCAAACCATCACATTCACTATTAGCATATCGTCTTCGATTATCTTACAGAACCCCGTCAAAGTCAGAGCTAGGTGCTCTTTTGGGGGAATTGTTCTACCTTCGGACCCAGGATGTCCGTCCTTGGTCAATCCCCACTTGGGAAGCGATTTCTTGGAAGAAATAGAAGTATGGTCCAGATGCTCTTCAAAAACAGCTAAGACATCTCGCCTCAGGCAAACGATCGCAAGCTCTCGAAGTTGTCTAGCCCAGCCTCAAATGCCTCCAGAATATGGGGGGGTAATCATGGACGTTTGGCACCAATAAAGGTATAATATCGGTGTTGAGCATGCCTAGAACGCCGTCTGAATGGGCAACATTTATGTACTTGTGGAGTGGTCTTTTTAGTGACTACCGTTGTCCTTTTGATTCTGCCTGAGCTCTCTTAGACCGGGTGAGTATGGGTCTGCAGTCTATTGGCGTGGGCGGCTACATATGAAGGAATAGGTGGACAATTCCTAACTGAAGGAGATGTTGTTTTCGATGAATATACTGGTTACCGGTGGTGCCGGGTATATAGGAACACACACCTGCGTTGCTTTGCTGGAAGCGGGTCATTCAGTAATTGTTGCGGATAACCTGATCAACAGTAAGCGAGAGTCCGTCGATAAGATAGAACAGATTACTGGTAAGAAAGTCATCTTTTATGAAGTTGATGTAACAAAGGAAGAAGCGGTTGACTCCATATTCTCCGGACACAAAATCGATGGTGTGATTCACTTTGCAGGTCTTAAGGCTGTTGGTGAGTCCGTGGCAAAGCCTTTAGAGTATTACTACAACAATACGGTTAGCACGATGATCCTAAGTAAGGCGTGTCTAAAATATGGTGTTGGTAAGTTTGTCTTTAGCTCTTCAGCCACCGTCTATGGTGAAAACCAAGTGCCTTTCGTAGAAACGATGGAGCTTCGTCCTACAACAAACCCCTATGGTGAGACCAAAGCGATGAGTGAGCGGATTCTTACCGATACGGTCAAGGCCAATCCAGGTTTTGCAGTCTCCCTGCTTAGATACTTCAATCCAGTGGGAGCCCACGAAAGTGGACTCATCGGGGAGGACCCAAATGGGATTCCCAATAACCTGATGCCCTATGTGACCCAGGTGGCCAAGGGCAAATTAAAACAACTCAAGGTCTTTGGAAACGACTATGATACTGTGGATGGAACCGGTGTGCGGGACTACATCCATGTGGTGGATCTAGCAGAAGGACACGTGGCTGCAATTGAAAAACTCTCCGAAGGCGTTCATGTATATAACCTAGGAACAGGTCAGGGAACATCGGTTTTACAGCTCGTCCATGCTTTCCAAGAGGTTAACCAGGTTAAAGTACCTTATGAGATCGTGGGTAGAAGGCCTGGGGATATCGCGGTGTGCTATGCCGATGCGAGCAAAGCAATAAGGGAGCTTGGCTGGAGCGCAAAGCGTGGCATCAAAGAGATGGTTCGGGATGCGTGGAGATTTGAAAAGGGGCTAGATTGAAGTAGGGCACAGTTTGCCTGCCCGATCACGCTGGGGCTTTTGTGATCGAATGAGGTCTGGTTCAAGTACCCTAGTACGCGGGGTACTTGAACCGGATGCACTAGTTCTTGGTCCGTCATGGGAGAGCCTACTGCTCTGTCTTTGTATAGATGAGAATTGCTTCCTTTAGAAATTCGGCAAGGCCCGACTGTTCTTTATCGTAGAACTCCTTGAAGCGTTCATCCTCAACATACATACAAGCTAGGCCAGCATGGGCTTCCTTGGTATAGGTGGGCCAACAGAAAGACAGCCATTGACGGTGTAGATCGGCGGCTTTTTGGGCCAGTTCGCTGGACGGATCTTTGGTGGTAAAGGCGACCTTTAGGGTCTCCATAACCTTGCTACTGAGTTCTTCCCATTGTTGATACTGCTTTTCACTCATCCCAAGCAGCTTCTGGTTTGACTGGTCTACGACCTCATTGGTATATTTCTTTCGAATCTCCGAACCATATTTCCGTTCGTTTTCTTCGACCATTTGTTTCTTAAACCCGGCAAACCTTTCTTTATTGCTCATGTTAACTCTCCTTTCTGATGCAGCAATGGTCTTATCTACATTGCTGATGAGCTGATCCAACTGATCTCTTTTCTCAATGAGCCTTTGACGGTGTTCTCTGAGCGCGTCAACCGGATCAAAGGACGGGGAGTGGATCAGATCCTTAATTTCGGCAAGGCTAACTCCTAGTTCCCGGTAAAACAAGATCTGCTGGAGCTGCTCTACTTCTGCTTGCCCGTAGACCCGGTATCCGGAAGGGTTTAGTCTTGCTGGCTTTAATAGGCCTATTTTGTCGTAGTACCTTAGGGTGCGCGGGCTAACACCAGCTAGATCTGCTAACCTTTGTACGGTATACTCCAATGTATTGCCTCCTTCCACGGTTATTGTACACGTTGACGTAACGTCAATGTCAATAGTTCTTTTTCGAAGGTTAGCGATTGGTGCATGTGCTCTGTTGTTAATAAGAAGAAGTTGCTAAGCAGACATATAGTCCGGTAGAAGGCTGTGATAAGCGGTTGATGGGGGCAGGAGTTGGGGCGGGCATCGGCGGAGTGCTTGCATCTAGTGTCGGTGAGCAGGAAATAACTGCTAAGTTGTCGAAGAAATTTGGCATACTCGGTTTATAGGAGATGGCTGGGATGACAGTGGATGAGATTCGAGAGAGGTTCTCGCGGATTAAGACCTGGAAGGTTGACCCGAACAGACCCCTTGAGTCGGTCCTAAATAGCAAACAGGTGGCCGGTGGATTTACCGATGAGGTCTATGACGTGTTAGCCCATGCTCAAGAATTGGTGTGGGAATTGGCCGAAGACCTACTGTATGAGCATTTTCCGGAGTCTTTACATGGGGATATCCTTCGGGCGGTGGGTCTTAACTATCGTTTGGTTCGACGGGCGGATCGGGATCCAGCCTTTCGACAGTCTGTGTTGCGGGCCTATGGGTACAGCTGTGCGATTTGTGGGTTTGATGTGAAACTAGGGGGTATTCCACTTGCCCTAGAGGCGGCCCACATTAAGTGGTACCAAGCCGGTGGGCCAGATGAAGTCTGTAATGGACTAGCTCTATGCTCGATGCATCACAAACTTTTTGATAGTGGTGCCTTGGGGATACAGAATGTTCGTGGAGTATATGTTGTGCAAGTTGCGGAAAAAGCGAACGGGACCTGTGGCTTTGAGGAATGGTTACTCAGGTACCATGATCAAAACATCCGCCCGCCCCAAGGTCAAGCCTACCCGGAGATTGCCTACACCCAGTGGCACTTGCATGAAGTGTTTAAAAGGTCTTCGCTAAGTATCTGAGGGGATCTCCTTCTACATACCCTAAAGATAGTCAGAGCATGACAAAATCGGGCATAATTGCTTATTCTGTATCACTGACTGATCAATCCTTTCAGGTAAACAACTTAGTCTCAAAGATGGATAATGACCCTGCTATGTAGACTTCCTACCTGTGGTCCCGACAGGGGCTCATAACCAACCTAAACGTCCATTTCGGACAAAACTGTTGGCATGGACTATTTTCTATTCTCAAGTATTCCTGCGGATGCCCATCCTGATTGCCTAAGTTCAAGCGGTTTTGGATGACCAACACTTAACATAGCAGATCGGGGATTTCTTTTTGGCTAATTGTCTTGGTGGAGCTTTGGGGAAGGTAGGACGAGAAGTAACCTCCCTTTGAAAGGTCAAATGCAACCTAACCGGGTCTTTAGAGCATGAATAGATCCCTTATAAGACGTGTGTTTGCGGGGGCATGCTGTCTAGATAGGTTATTTGTATCCATTGTGTCTTCAACTCAACAGGTTATGTGCATTAAGGAAGGGACTGCTCCTGTTGATTTAGCATCCTTACAGGAATGTAAGGTTCCCGGACCCTTTATGTAAGGTTGTTCGATTGTAGCTGTATTTTGTGTGGGGTATACTCGAAGACAGTAAGATACCTGGTTGACCATGAGGAGGGTCAAGATGTCAGTTCTAATTGCCGAGGGTTTGACTAAGATCTATGGTTCATCTAAGGAGACTGCTACCACCCGGGCCCTTGCGGGATTGAACCTGAAAGTAGGAAAGGAAGAATTTGTGGGAGTTATGGGTCCTTCGGGTAGTGGAAAGACGACTTTGCTAAATATACTGGCTACCATTGATACACCAACATCAGGTTCCATCCGGATCAATGGCGTATCACCAACAGCTCTCAAAAGGAACGAGTTAGCCCGTTTTCGTAGAAGAGAGCTTGGGTTTGTCTTTCAGGACTTTAACCTGCTAAATACCTTGTCTGTGCGGGATAACATTGCCCTGCCCCTAGCCTTGGACAATGTACGCCCAAGTGAGATTACTCATCGTGTGGAAGGGGTAGCCCAAAGACTTGGTATTTCCCATATTTTGCCCAAGCGAACCTATGAGATATCTGGAGGAGAACAGCAACGGGCTGCCATTGCTCGGGCTATTGTGCATAAACCGGCCCTGTTGCTTGCTGATGAACCCACAGGAAACCTAGATTCGAAATCGTCCCGGGAGGTCATGGACGCCTTTGTAGATTTGAACGCGAAGGATGGTGCCACTATTTTGGTGGTAACCCATGATCCCTTTGTGGCGAGCTTTTGCCAGCGGATTGTGTTTATTAAAGACGGTAAGCTCTTCTCTGAGCTCAGAAGAAAAAACCAGCGCCAAACCTTCTTCCAAGAGATCCTGGATACCCTCAGTGTTCTCGGCGGCGATTTCAGTAATTCCGGAAGAAACTAGGGGAGGACTATAGCTATGGCCTTACTTCATATTGCATACAACAATGTTAAGGAGAATAAGCGCAGCTATGTCAGCTTTTTTGCAAGCTTTGCTTTTTCCGTAATGGTATTCTACATTTTCCACGCCATTGCTACATCTCCCGAGGTGACCGCAGGAGGGTACTCAGGAGCCCGCTCACTACGGGAAGGCCTGCGGATCGCCCGTTGGGGAATCGGGATTTTCTCCTTCTTTTTCACCTGGTACTCTAATTCGGTGTTCACTAAGTCCCGCAAGCGGGACCTAGGTGTGATGGCTCTTGTAGGGGCTACCTCCGGTCAGATCCATGCTATGCTTCTGTTAGAGAACCTGCTAATTGGGATTTCATCTATCGTAGTTGGTCTACTGGCCGGGGCACTAATTTCACGCTTGATGGCTATGGCTACGGTGCATATGTTGAGACTAGATATTGCCATCCCTAAAGGACTTGTGGTTAGTATTCCTTCCATGTGGCACACAGTCTTGGTGTATAGCGGGATCTTCATTGGAATCAGTCTGCTCAATATCCTATCCATCAGGACAACTCGAGTGATTGGACTGGTGCAGGCACCCAAGAAACCTAAATCTCCACCGAAGGCTTCAATACTGCTATCGATACTGGCGGTAGTCTGTATTGGTGGGGGGTATTACACCGCATGTATACTACCCACAGCCGCGAATGTGGTGAAGGGGATGTTTCCGGTGACGGCAGTGGTATCTCTTGGTACCTATTTCCTCTTTACACAGCTTAGCGTGGTTGTTTTCAGACATCTTACAAAACGGCGAGGTCTTTACTACCGGAATATCAACTTAATCACCATTTCCGACCTGACCTTTCAGATGAAGGATAATGCCCGGGTGCTGGCGATGGTGACCATTCTCAGTGCAGCGGTAATGACAAGTTCGGGTGTAATTTATAGCCTTGGACAGGCTATGATCGCGGAAATAGACCTTACTCGGGATATCTGGTTTGCCCTTTCTGGTGCGGAGGATGGGCCTGAGATTATTAACCGGTACCAAAAGACCCTAAGCGAACGAGGGGCAAGGATTGAGGAGGATACAGCCGCGATCTGTTATGTGGAGACTGCGGAAATAGGGATAGAAACTGAAGAGAAGATCAGAACGGTGTGGCTCATTTCAGAAGACGACTACAATGAGTGGGCGAGGAGAGCCAAGAGTATTCCAGTAAGTCTTGAACCTGGTCAAGCCGTGCGGCCCATTTCAATGTATCCTGGGGCAGAACCCTGGTTAGATCCAGCATCCGGACAGATAGCACAAATCCGTGGTGAGAAAAACACCATGGAGTTGAATATATGTGGACGAGTTCCAACCAACTTAGTTGACTTAAGATATGCCGCTTGGGGCTCAAGTCTAATGATCTTGGTGGTGCATCCAGCTGATCTTTTGGTACTGTCTAGTGGTATACCGGGTGGCTATTCAGGAGTGATCTTCTCTTGTGATGTGGAAAACTGGAAGGATGTTGATCGAGCAGAGAAGGCGGCACAGAAGGTGCTACCCGAAGGAAGGATCGAGACCTACGTTTCCCGGAACGATGTTTACGCCCAGGTTAAGGCCGGATACAGTATGGCCATGTTTATTGTAATGTTCATGATGTTCCTATTCTTTCTTGCATCGGGCTCTATGTTATATTTCCGCTTCTTCCTACAACTGCAAGAAGATCGGGAAAAGTATACAGCTTTAAGAAGACTGGGCTTATCTTGGCGGGAGGTGAAGACCATTGTCTCCAGGGAGATGGCAGTCCTCTTCTTTGCCCCTTGGGTGGTGGCAACATTGCATCAGACCTTTGCCATGCAGTCCTTTGCTACAATGCTGGAGCGAAGCGTCTGGAGCTATGGTATCACCGCGGCATTAGTATTTCTGGTGCCCCAAACGGCATACTTCTTCGCGGCCCGAAGTGCATACCTAAGTGAACTTGCTCCGGCTGCTAGGTAAGGTGTTAATCTAGAGAGTAATGGAACACCAATCCTTGTTTTAGTTATATAAGAAGACAGTGGGCTCTGCATAGAGCCCACACACCCCGATCCGCCAAGCTGCTCTGACACAATTGTTGGAGCAGCTTGCTTCATTTGTAGCTCTACTCTGTTTTAGAACCTTCACTCAAAGGACTATAGCCAAGGGTGAGGTCCGCTCATGCTAAGGACAGTCTCAGCACTTCCGCAACTAAGATGGGAAAACCAGGTTAAGGAATAGTGTTTATGCACGTTAGGCACAGTATCATATGTATTGGGAACTATCGAAAAAGTTATCAGGCAATTCGCGCGCATTGATC
>JALNWK010000030.1 GCA_023230925.1 Limnochordia bacterium | reverse complement strand
GATAATTTGAGCAAAACGGTGACAAAGAGGGTGGCCTTCTAGTCCGTGACAGTGGCCTTATCTGACCGTGAGGGTGGCCCTCTTTCTCCGTGAAGGTGGCCTTATTCGATCGGAATACTCATGTCCTTGAGAACTATCAGTACGAAGATCATACAGACCTTGGTAGTTACTTGCCGTCTTCATGGCAACAACCCACCATAGGCGAATCAACAGCTTCCAAGGGCATTACTCTGCTGCAGGCGGAAACCACGGCATTTAGGGGATCGACATGAACCGGAATCGGTGATCGGGTTGAAGCATATTCAGTGATCGAAATGACCGGAATACACGACCAGGGCGAAAAACCCGGTTTCATTGACTTTTTGCAGTGGAGTCGACTCATTATAGGAGATAAATTGTTCTTCAATCTTGCTCAAATGCCGATAATAGTCTTGACAGATGGCATTGTCCACCGTTTCATAGTCTCTCATGAATTCTAAAAGGTCATGCCTGGTAACAGCTTTGTAATCCTCGCTTTCGACATCTCCACAATAGCGCTACAAACCTCAAAGTGCGCATTATGGGGGCTTTCAGACGATTTTGAGGTGGCTACAGAAGTAGCTATAAGGGTGGGGATTAGCCGCCAACAATCACTCCATAGCCCTCTTCCGGTATGTCCTTTAAGCCTTGCCTAAGGTAAATCCTATAGTCTTTCTGGTCAACGATAAAGCCGAGCTTTGATTATTGCCTTTCCAACATCATTGCTTTTAATAAAACACTTCTATATTATCAACCCATTGCTCAGCCTGCTTTAAGACAATCTGGATCGCCTCTTCTTGTCCTTCCGGTGGATAATCGTATTTGTCGAGCAGTCTTTTTATCATGCGTCTCATGCCAGCTCTTGCGCTTCTGCGTTGTTGCCAATCGATGGTACGGCTTCTTCTTAATTGTTCAGTGAGTTCTCTGGTTATTTCGATTAGTGTTTCATGCTCATAAAAATCCTTTATAGCCTGTGGCTTTGTCAGAGCATCGTAAAACGCTAGTTCCTCCCTAACTAGGCCAAGTTCCTCTCCCTTTTCGGTAGCATTCATTATGTCGTAACTCATTTCAATTAATTCGTCAATCACATCTGCATTCGTGATTTGACTATTACGGTAACTATTCATGATCTTTTTCATGCGTTCAGAGAAACGTTCCGCTTGAACCAAATTGGAACGCTGGTAGATGGCGATCTGCTCAGATAGAAGTTTTTTGAGTAGTTCCATGGCCAGATTTTTTTGCTCCATGGTCCTAACCCGCTCCAAAAACTCCTCGTCAAAGACGGAGAATTCTTCTTCGCGATCAGAAAAGAGATTGATCACCCCTGCACTTTGAATGCTATGTTCTAAAAGGTTGCTGATCTCTTGGTTAATTTCCTTAAGGCTAAGTTTTTTCGAGTCGCGTACCCTAGTGACAGACACCCTGATTGCTTCAATGAAAGCAGATTCTAGCCGCTCAGTTTCTGTGAGAATGCTTTGACATAGGCTCTTGTATTGTTTCATGTAAGTTGCTTCTCGAATAAAGAGCTTTTGCTCTTCTTCTCCAAAGCCGAAAACGAAATTGGCCCCATCTCTAATGGCATCTGCTCGCTCCTTGGGAGTGGAGTTTGGTTTGGTGAAGATGGAATAGTCAAATCCGTGGAGCAATTCTTTACAGACCTGGAGTTTTTCTTGAAAGTGAGGATAGGCTGTCGTTTGAATATCCATTTCTCCAAAGTTTTTCTGGTCTCTTCTAGTATAGTCCTTCATGGCCTCTTTCAAGGCATTGGCAATGCCAATATAGTCCACCACCAGTCCTCCCTCTTTATCCTGGAAGACCCGGTTTACTCTGGCAATGGCCTGCATGAGGTTGTGACCAGCCATGGGCTTGTACACATACATGGTAGCGAGGCTAGGGACATCGAATCCTGTAAGCCACATGTCTACTACAATGGCTATTTTCATGGGATCATCGTTGTCTTTGAACTTAGTGGCCAATTGTTGGCGGTAAGCTTTGGTTCCGACTAGATCATGCCACTCCTCTGGATCTTGGTTGTTTCCGGTCATGACGATCTTAACCTTTTCTGTCCAGTCTGGGCGCAGTCTTAAGATTTCTTCGTAGATTCTCATGGCAATAGGACGATCATAAGCTACGATCATGGCTTTACCTGTTAGATAGTGCTGGCGGTTATCTTCATAATGCCCTACAATGTCTCGGCACAAGGTTTCAATGGTTTCAGGTGCCCCGAGGATCGCGGACATTTTGCCTAACTCTTTTTTGCTCCGCTCAATGTTTTCTGCACTGGCCTCAAAGGCTAGCTCCTCGTATTTTCGATCAATCTCCTCTAAGACATCTTCCCTTAGTCCTAGATTCATGACGCGGTTTTCATAGAACACTGGTCTAGTGGCCCCATCTTCTACCGCTTGGGACATATCGTAGATATCTATGTAGTCACCGAACACCTCGCGAGTGTCCCGATCTTTTAGGGAAATAGGCGTTCCTGTAAAACCGATGTAACTGGCGTTTGGTAGGCTGTCCCGGATTATTCGGGCAGCTCCCTTAGCTATAGTCCCATCTCTTCTAATTCTTTCAGTAAGACCGTATTGGCTACGATGAGCTTCGTCGGCAATAACGATAATATCCCTACGATCAGAAAGTGGTTCATCCGATTCTTCAAACTTCTGCATGGTGGTAAAGAAGATGCCGTTAGCTTGTCTATTGTCTAGTAATTCTTTGAGATGTTTTCTACTTTCCGCCTTAATCGGAGTCTGCCTGAGAAACTCATCACACGCCGCAAATTGACCGTAGAGCTGTTCGTCCAGGTCATTACGGTCGGTGATTACCACAAAGGTGGGTGATTTCAGCCTTTCTTGCAATTGCTTGACGTAAAACACCATGGATAAAGACTTCCCACTACCTTGGGTATGCCAAAAGACACCGGCTCGTCCATCTGTTTTGGTGGCCTCTACGGTGGTTTCTACTGCCTTTTTTACTGCGTAGTATTGATGATAGGCGGAAAGGATTTTTATATCCTCTGGTGTTCCCCGCATTACTAGGGTGAAGTGTCTTAGAATATCCAAAAGACGTTTGGGTTCTAGCATACCCCTAAACAGAACATCGTAAGTAGCAATAGCAGTTTCTTCGTAGCTACCATCTACTGTTTTCCATTCCATAAATCGGCTTTCATCGGCTGAGATGGTGCCAGCCATGGAGTGAGTCATGTCACTAATGATGCAAAAGCCGTTGTACCAAAAAAGTTCTGGGATGGCTTTCATGTAGTTACGGAGTTGCAGGTAAGCATCGGTAGTGCTTACTTCTTCCCTGGTACCGCTTTTAAGCTCAACTACTACTAAAGGTAGTCCATTAACAAAGATGACAATGTCGGGGCGTTTTACTACCCTAGTGGAACCTTGGACCGTCCATTGATTGATGACTGTGAAGTGATTGTTCCCCACGTTTTCAAAGTCAGCGAGTTTAACTAAACGGGTTACGATCTCTCCCTGCTCTTCAAAGGATATTTCCATTCCGTTTTGGAACCAATCCATGAAGATCTTGTTCTTTTGGATTAAACTTCCGGCATCCATAGCCTGCAGTTTACGTATGGCCTCTTGGATGGCCACAACTGGAATACCAGGATTAATGGCAAACAAAGCCTCCTCCAAATCGTCCATGTAGAGAGGATTACGGTAGTCTCTATCGATCTCACCACTAAAGAGGACTTGGTAGTCGTATTCTCTTAGGACTTCTAATACCGCTTGTTCTAGGTGATCTTCGGTAAAGTACACAGTATCAACCCCTCTCTACTGGTCTATAGGAACTTCAATCTCGCCACTCATTAGTTTGGGAAGGAGGGTGTCGCGGAGGTTAGCTAATACATCGCATTCCCGACTTAGACTATAGATGCTTTCCTCAAATGCATCATAAAAATCGTAATATCGACTAAGTAATTCAACGGGTGGCACAACAATCCTTACATTGGTCAGAAAGCTATCAAGATCGAAGTTTTTGATACCTGTTGTCCCGTTTTCGTACGCGAACATCAAAGAAGTATCATAGAAATGAATCCAATGTCTATATAGAAATGTAGCATATGGTTTTTTTACCGATAATGCTCGGCAAAAATTTGTACACACCAAATCTTCGTCATATCTGGTAAGCAAATGACTAGAGATCTTTACCGCGCGCCCTGTGCTCTGCGTTGGGGAGCCACCCGACATCTCGATAACAATATCATTGGGTTCAAGTCTTTTATTTTCCAGATTTCTTCGCAGAATGTAACGAACAGGCATCTTTGCCTTTTTCCCCGCCCTGACATCAGGGATATCCGCTCCCCTTATGCAGTATACTTTTTCTGTGTTTTTCCCTTCCGGTCGAGCTATACCCCAATCCCCCGCACGCGTTTCACTGACCATTTGAGATAGAGACACTACCTCCCACCCCTTCGGTATCGTCCCTAACTCACTTTCCACAAACTCTCCTTCTTGAAAGGGTTCAAAGTCTATAAACCAGTTCTTGAAGATGGCTTGGGCTTGTTCTTCTAGGTTTCTTATAATCTTATTGTTGACTTCAATCTTTGCGTCTAGGCAAGATAGGGTGTAGGCGATGGCTTTTTGGGTTGCCAATGGTGGTAAAAGTATTGTCAGGTTTGCGATCATTGCTTTCGTCAGTGCTTTTCGAGTTGCACCTGAATGTGAGTAAGACAGTAGGTGTTGTTTCAAAAACTGCAATTCATAGAGTAAGTACCTATGATCGGCAACGCTTGGATCTACCCTTATTATACTAACGTGCTGATTTACTCTTGCTGGTAGCCTGTCGGTAGGTACCAAGCATGCCCTAGCAACCGAATCCCCTGTAATATTTAATAGAATGTCATTTTCTTGAACTGTTACACTCTCTAGTTGATCCGCGTGCGCGTCACCAATATAAACTAACCCGTTAGCATCAAAGCTATAATCTAAAACATTCTGGCTTCTTATAAAAGTTACTCCTTGATTTAAATATACTCGACTTCCTCCCCTAGGTGTAGCGCCACTACCTATCTTTGTTGTGATATTCTCCAACTTAACTTCATTCCATCCAAGGGGTATA
Organism: Limnochordia bacterium; assembly: GCA_023230925.1. NCBI lineage: Bacteria > Bacillati > Bacillota > Limnochordia > Limnochordia bacterium. Next base: position 28,949 of record JALNWK010000030.1, on the reverse strand, counting down.
TCAGATCTCATACCCAATCGCCCCCAGCCTGTCCCGGATCTCTTTTTCCAGTTCAGCGCTTTCTTTGAACAGATTTGTCAGTTCCGAAGTGAGGCGAGCCATTTTTTCTTCAAAGGGCTCCCCATCATCTTCCTCCTCTTCAATGCCAACATAACGTCCGGGAGTGAGGATATAATCGTGTTCAGCGATCTCTTCAATTGTTGCTATCGCGCAAAAGCCTTTTTCTGCTTCTAAGGTACCTGCTTCGAAGGCTTTGTGGGTATCCGCGAGTTTTTCAATCTCCTCTTCGGTTAGTTCTTTGAGTGAACGGGTTACCATCTTCCCCATGTTCCTTGCATCGATGAACAGGGTTTTGCCTGGTTGCTTTTTCTGCTTACTGATGAACCACAGCGATACAGGAATTTGAGTAGAGTAAAACAATTGTGCAGGCATGGCAACAATACACTCTACCAAGTCCGCCTTGATTATGTTTTCACGGATTTTCCCTTCCCCACTGGTTTGACTGGACAGGGATCCGTTAGCGAGAACCATACCCAGCTTGCCCTTGGCGCTTAGATGGTAGATCATATGCTGGAGCCAAGCAAAGTTGGCGTTACCAGCCGGTGGTATCCCAAAAGCCCAACGCTTATCATCTTGTAGTTGTTCCGCTCCCCATCCAGACATGTTAAACGGCGGATTCGCTAAGATAAAGTCCGCTTTTAAGGTTGGGTGTAGGTTATTAAAAAAGGTATCAGCGGCACTAGTTCCTAAGTTTCCTTCAATGCCACGAATGGCTAAATTCATTTGACACATCTTCCAAGTAGTGGGGTTAGCTTCTTGTCCATAAATAGAGATATTTTGAATATTCCCCTGATGGCTTTCTACAAACTTAGATGACTGCACAAACATGCCCCCACTACCGCAACAAGGGTCATAAACCCTACCTTCATATGGTTCTAGTATTTCTACTAAGGTCTTAACCACACAAGATGGGGTATAGAATTCTCCGGCGTTTCTGCCTTCTTGTTCAGCAAACTTACTAAGAGTGTATTCATAGGTCCGGCCTAAAATATCTTTGGTGTCCCCATGTTCTTTCATGGAGATATTAGTAAAGATATCTACAATCTCGCCTAGTCTGCGTTTGTCTAGCTCTGGTCGAGCAAAGTTTTTCGGTAAGATCCCCTTTAGTCTAGGGTTCTCCTTTTCAATGGCGTGCATAGCTTCATCAATGATCACACCGATATCGGGGGTGTGGGCGTTAGCAGCGATTTTACTCCAACGGGCTTCCTCGGGAACAAAGAAGATATTTATGTAAGTGTACTCATCACGATCTTCCTCATAGCCTTTACCTTCCTTAACCAGCTCTTCGTACCTGTGCTCAAAAGCATCCGAAATATATTTTAGGAAAATAAGGCCCAAAACGACATGCTTGTACTCAGAAGCATCCATATTGCCTCTTAAAACATCCGCTGCCTTCCAAATCTCTTGTTCAAATCCGATATCAGCGTTATTAACTCTTGACATTCCATTCCTCCGTTCAAGACCATCTATAAGTCAACTTATTATTTAGTTTCCATGTCCGACCGCAAAAGTCCTTTCTACTACGTCTTGTTGGTCACTACACCACCGAATACCCCCTATTGATTTCTTTGCTTAAGGCATCTTTTAGGCTTGTCCTAGTAATTTTCAGACCATGTCCATCTTTAAGACGAACAACCTGAGGATATCCATCAGTGTTTTAAGCTGTGTAATAATGCTGGACGCATCCCCTTTTGCTTTACCAGAATGCGTTTTGTTGCTCTGGGCTATGAGAAGATAGGAGTGCTTATCCCCCGGTTTATTGTAGTATTTGCATCATGTCTAGGTATTCGGTAGGCGTCTGGATCTGCTCTTGAATACTCACGTCCATTCAGACCTGGCGGCTAAGCGAAAAGCCATGTCCAAACTAGCCAATTTTCGTGCAAAATAGGGTTTCAAAAACCGGATATGCCCAAATGATGCTCGAAGGCCTTCTTGCTTAGTGGCGGGAAAAAGAAAAAACCCTTTAATATCAAGGGTTTGGAAGTGGTGCGCCCGACAGGATTCGAACCTGTGGCCTTCTGATTCGTAGTCAGACACTCTATCCAGCTGAGCTACGGGCGCAACGTAGGTACATTATAACACGGTGCTTGGGTTATGACAAGGTTTTCAATCCGATGAATCACGGAAATCCCCGGTATTTGCACCAAATAATGCTAAGAAGCAATTATCTTACACAAGCAAACTCGTCTTCGGCCCCGGACAAATTGTCCGGGGCCTTGGCCCGGGTTCAATTACTTCACGTGCGTTAGCCAGCTATGCCGATCTTCAACCTTACCGTTGGCAATATCGAAGAAAGCCTTCTGAAGCTTCTCGGTAATAGGACCTCGCTTGCCCGCTCCAACCTGAATGCGATCAACACTGCGGATAGGCGTAATCTCTGCCGCAGTCCCACTGAAGAATACTTCATCGGCAATGTAGAGCATCTCCCGGGGAATGTTTTCCTCGACTACTTCAATCCCCATATCCTTAGCCAAGACCATAATGGAATCCCGGGTAATACCACCGAGGATTGATGCACTTCGTGGAGTAGTGTATAAAACCCCATCCCTTACAAGGAAAAGATTCTCACCACTACCCTCACTGATCAATCCAGCATGATCTAGGGCGATCCCTTCTTCATAGCCGTTGGCAAGGGCCTCCATTTTGATCAACTGTGAATTGAGGTAGTTACCACCTGCTTTGGCGAGAGCTGGGAGTGTATTGGGTCTCATCCGATTCCATGAGGATGTGCACACATCGGCTCCCTTTTCTAAGGCCTCCTCACTCACGTAGCTACCCCACGTCCATGCAGCAACCACACAGTCTACGGGGCAGTTAAGTGGGTTAACCCCCAATTGTGCAAAACCCCGAAAAACAATGGGACGAATGTAGCAGGAATCGAATTTATTGATACCTACTGTACTGACAATCGCCTCGTTGAACTCATCCTGGGTATACGGGATCTCCATTCGATAGATCTTCGCCGAATCGAACATCCGCCGGGTATGGTCCTGAAGCCTAAATACCGCAGGCCCCTGTGGTGTGGAATAGCAGCGCAGTCCTTCGAATATACTTGACCCGTAGTGCACCACATGACTAAGTACATTAATCTTCGCATCTTTCCAATCAACAAATTCACCATTGAACCAGATTTTCTTACCTTCAATCCAATTCATTCCAATGCCCCTTCTCTTACCAGATTTCTCTCATTCATGATTTAGTTTTAGCTTCTCTTCCCCATTGCAGTCCCAAAATCCTTTCATAATCCGCTAAAACAACACAAGACCCATCAATCCTGCCCCTAGAAGGGCCCAGATCGGGTGCAACTTGAACTTAAACAGTCCAAAACCGACAACAACGGTTATCAGAGTTGCCCGAAAGTCTATATCCCATCCTGGAAATAGGGTGCTTTGACCAAGGAACAACGCGGCCGAAGCAATCAACCCTACAACAGCCGGACGGAGGTATTTGAAAACCCATTCTGTAACTGGGCTTGAACTAAAACGGGATAGAAATTTGGAAATAAGAACAACAATGAGCAAAGAAGGCAAAGCTACAGCAATGGTCGCAACAACGGAACCAAGAACACCCCCGACCCGGTAGCCAACAAAGGTAGCCGTATTAACTGCAATAGGCCCGGGGGTCATCTCGGAAATGGCGATAATGTCAGCAAATTCCCCGATTGTAAGCCAACCGTAATGGGTGGTCTCTTCCTGAATCAGTGGCAGCATCGCATAACCACCACCAACGGTGAAAAGACCTATCTTGAAAAATATCGCCGCTAGGCGTAAGTATACCTCAATCATCCTGCGGCCCTGCTTTCTTGTCCTGTAATCTATAGGCGACTATTCCCAGAAGTGCGGAGATCAGCAATACCCCTACTGCAGATACCAGATCAAAAGTAACAGCTACGAGAGCTGCCAATCCAATAGTCAGATCTACCCGCCCCTTGATGGAACGCTTCGCAATGGACCATGTCACAAAAACAATTAGGGCCACAACTCCGGCGCGTGCACCCTGCATGATGCTGATAACCATACGATTATCTTGTACTTTGGAAAAGCCTTGCGCAATAATCAGGATCACCAGTAATGAGGGTGTAATCATCCCGATCCCAGCAAAGATAGCACCAAGCAAGCCTCTTAGACGGTACCCAATAAACATGGCCGAATTAATGGCAATAGCCCCTGGGACCGATTGAGCCAACGCGTAGATATCTAGTACTTCCTGCCGCTCAATCCACTTCTTCCGGTCGATGACCTCCCGCTCAATCATAGGTAGCATAGCATAACCACCACCTAGAGTAAAGCCACCCACCTTCATGAATGTCGTTGTTATCTCAAATAAAGTTGCCACAGCATACACCTATCCCGCAGAGTAATCTAGTCAATCAGTTCATAGAGCAAAGGAACGATGGTTCGCTCGACATCCTCTTCGTTCTGAGGCTTTGGAACATGATCCAATAGGACCCATTCCTCCACATACTCTACAGTCTCATCGGGACTGAGCAAAGTCAAAGGTCCTAGTGTTTCCAGTTCCAGCATCCAATCACAGGTGTAAATCTCAACGGAGGACCCTCCGTCGGGATAGAAGCTCTCGTCGTCGTAGTCAAACATTTTGACAAACAAGTGGTCGTTATTGGCATAGGCAGTCCATCCGTCATTTGCGGAAATACCTAACTTAAAAGGAGCCTCCATGGAGGGGTCCTGTTGAACCGTTATAAACTGACTCCCCCAAAACACCCGGCTATCCTGCATATCGGTATAGGGCCACAGGGTCAATGTGCGGTTGGGAAGTTTGCCTTCGGGATGTGCCTTGGTCGGTTGCGGAATAATAGCCACTCCTCCCACATCCATGACAGATAATGCCCAGGGGGCAAGTTCAACGTCCCACACCCCAACATTGCTTAACCGATGTATAACCTTAACCCTTGGTGTATCAGGCGATAGGAGGATCTCCATTTCCTTTCGGATCATCGTGTTAGGCTCCACATCTTGAGTTACGACGACTCCATTCCTTACTTCTCGATAGCTCACCTTTTTGCTATCCGGGTAATAGGTCCGATTTATGTACTCCGGGCTGTGCCACAAACGATGCCCACCAAAGATGCACCATTCCTCTTGTTCGGTCTTACCCGCTTGCTCCTTATTCACAGCAAACTCATTAGGGCCGCCGGGTAATCCCACGTGGATAATCCGGGGACCCACATCGGTAGTCACCGCCAGCTCCAGTTTCCCATTGGAGAGATGCAGACAATTCTGCCACCCAGCATACTCTTGCTTTTTAATCGTAATGCCCATAGCACTCACTTCCCTTTACCTAGCTAGATAGAACTCTTCTTCGCTTAATCTTCGCCACCATCGTCTTGATTCCTGCCCTAGGAGGCCTTGCAACCCCTTCTAGAATTGTACTTTAGAGCATTAAGTTGTATAATGCAATAGGAAGATTGGGTTTGACCGTCTACGAACAAGGAACATCCGCAGATCAAGCAATGGGCTTAAAGGAGGTGGGTTGTAGATGGACCCTGACCCGTCAAGAGACTCTAAGGAGGTCTACCTCAACTCACCACTTAGACCTCCTTCAAAGCGCACTAGGAGGTGGCCCCAATGGAAATCGATATTGTCAATCAGATTAATCAGCTTCTCTTTGAGCGGAAATACGAAGCCATCAGGGAGACCCTTCAGGATCAGCACCCCAGACAAGTTGCTGATCTTTTAGGGGTCTTGGATCAGCCCTCCAAGGCATTGACCTTTCGTTTGCTAAGAAAAGACTTCGCAATCGAAGTATTTGAATACATGGAGCGGCATGAGAGAAACAGTCTTCTCGAATCTATGACCCATCAGCAAATGGCCGATCTACTAAATGAAATGGCCCCTGATGATCGAACTGACCTTTTTGAGGAACTACCCGCGAAAGTGGCAAAACACTATCTGTCTTTGCTTTCACCCGACGAACGTAAAATCGCAAACCAACTTCTTGGCTATGCTGAGGACAGTGCTGGACGTCTGACAACAACCGAATTCGTCGATCTTAAAGAAGACCAAACGGTGCAAGCGGCTTTGGATCATATTCGGCTTACAGCACCCAATAAGGAGACTATCTACAACTGCTATGTTATTTCAAATTCCAGGAAGCTTGTTGGTGTAATCACCTTAAGAGAGTTGATCCTAGCTTCCCTGCAGACCAGGGTTGGGGATCTGATGCACACTAGTGTAATTAGTGTAACCACGGATACTGACCAGGAAGTAGTCGCTCGGATCATGACCGACTTTGGCTTAAGCACCGTTCCTGTAGTGGATAGTGAGAATCGTCTCGTCGGAATTATTACCCATGATGACGTTCTTGAGGTAATACGCGAAGAAAGCACCGAAGACATTCACCGCATGGGCGGTGTCACTACAGACGTTGAGGACTACTTCCAGCAGGGAGTCATGGCCCGAGTCGGAAAACGCCTTGGCTGGTTGGTGGTGTTAATTCTACTACAAAGCTTCACCAGCAGTATCATGGAGGAGTATGCCTTTGCGTTGGAAACTGTGGTAGCTTTGGCTTTTTTCATACCCTTACTCATGGACACCGGTGGAAACGTAGGAACCCAGTCAGCTACCTTGGTCATCCGGGGGCTTGCTGTAGGCGATTTGGAAAATCAGAGTATCATGCAAGTCATCGGCACCGAATTACTCGCAGGACTGATTATGGGCGCCATACTTGCTGCTTTCTCCTTCTTAAGAAGCCTATTTATATCTGGGCAGGATCTCATGCTTAGCATTACCATCGGGTTATCCTTGGGGATCGTAGTCTTAATAGCAAACCTCACGGGTATTCTGCTTCCCTTTATTGCCAGGAAACTCAAAATGGATCCTGCGGTGATGGCTGGTCCTTTCATCACAACCATCGTAGACGTACTAGGACTGATTCTATACTTCGAAATTGCCCGGCTGCTCCTGGGGATTAGTTAATTCCTTCGAGGCAGTAGACATCGAATACGACAGACCAACTAGCCTAAGCTGAAAGAGCTAGCGCAACATCCCACAACCCATGGCGGCCAAGGTTAAGCCTTGGCCGTGAGTATTTCCTCTGACGCAGTAGTGATCATCTTACAGCCAACATCAGTCACCAAGACCGTGTTTTCTATACCGACAATGCCTAGTTCTGGAAGGATCACTTTCGGTTCAACTGCAATCACCATACCTGCTGCGATCCTAGCTTCGAATCGACTGGTGAGTACAGGATACTCGTTAAGCTCAAGACCTACTCCATGGCCGACGAAACTTACCTGATCCTCCCCAATACCCATGAAGTAGTCGGCGTAGCCAAGCTTGGCCACCTCGTTTAAGGCAAGATGGTAGACCTCAGAACACTTGACGCCTGGTTTGAGGGCATTTACAATTACATCCTGTACATGCAACATGGCCTGATAGGCCTCTTCGACACCTGCTTTGGGGGTACTCCGGGTAATCAGCCGGCTTTGATCCACAACATACCCTTCATAGCCACCTAAGTAGTCTAGAAGGACCGGCTCTCCCGGCTCAATCTGCTTTTTGCCAGCACCGTAAGCGATACAATTGTATGCACCTGGCCCACCATGGGGCGAATCCATTCGGGAGGTACGCAATGCAGATACACCCGATATGCAAGTGCCAAAGGCCACCTCATTATTGTAGCCTTGCATACGTACAAGGCCCTGGTGCCCCTTGGATCGCAAGTATCCTTCTATCTTGGCGGATAGCAGGAGTTCAGTCATGTTAGGCTGCTCACCTAACACCTCGACTGCATATTGGGGCAATCCATGTACTTGCTTAGCAGCTTGTGTTAGAATATCTATTTCCCCTGCGGATTTCATCGATCTGAGCATCCGCAAATCATGGCCGATATCCACGATCTCACTGTCGGGAAAAATACGGTGAAACTTCTTGGCCACAAGATACGGCATCACGTCTAGCTCTAGACCCAGAGTGATCTTGCCTGAACCAAGGTCTAGCAGCTGCGGAATCTGACTGTAGCTTCTATAGGGTCGGATATCTGCCCAACAAGACTCCGCCAAAGCTCTTTGCAAACCTCTTCTTACCAGAAGCAATGGCTCAGCTTCATCTTTCTTAACACACAAACTTGCATCCATTCCCGTGTTGGCAAAGTAGAAGAGATTGGGCCCATAGGTAACCACAACAAGATCTATTCCTCGTTCTTCCATTAATCCTCGCATTCGTTCAAGACGCATTTTGCTTTCAGACACAGCCAACAAACACTCCCCATCTTACCGACATTTTGCTGGGAAAACCCGTTCAGACGGTTTTCCTACAAGGCCTATTTACGCCATCTAAAGCCGCGGTTCACATACTATACTCAGACTACTTCAGTTGTAGCATCTACATATCTTTCGGCGTTGGTTCAGCCAAATCAATAGTCTGCTGGCGCAGACTTTGTGTATTCCGCGATACGCCCCTCGGCCAGCTTTATGTATTCGGGTTCGATGTCATACCCAATATAGTGTCGACCAGCAGCAATAGCTGCAATACAGGTTTGTCCGCTACCACAAAAGGGATCCAGCACAACGTCCCCTGCAAAAGTATAAAGCTGAATTAACCGGGCGGGCAACTCCACCGGAAAGGGCGCCGGATGCCCGATATGTCGTGCAGATACGGTGGGAAACCGCCATATACTCTTCGTGTACTCGAGAAACTGGTCCCTATCAATCGTATCTTCCCGATGCTCCTTGATCCTATTGTACTGAGCCTTGCTAAAAACCAAGATGTACTCATGAACATCTCTTAGGGTCGGGTTAGATGCAGACTTCCAGCTACCCCATGCACACGAAGTTCCCGAGCTGGCATCCTTATCCCAGATGATCTCACCCCGCATCAAATAACCAATGTCTAGCATGTCAGCAATGATAAAGGAGTGCAGGGGCATGTAAGGTTTTCTCCCGATATTGGCCACATTGACACAGGCTCTGCCCCCGGGTACTAATTTCCTGTATGTCTCGGCAAAGACATCCCGCAGAAGCTCTCTATACTCCTCCAACGATAGGTCCTCATCATACTCTTTCCCCACGTTATATGGTGGAGAGGTTACCATTAGATGAATACTATCATCGGGAATTTCATCCATTTGACGGCTATCTTGGGTATATAAAACATTTACCTGCTGCACCGACCCCTCAGAAGCAGATGTATTTGTCGGAACAGCAAGCTCCTGGTAAAGACGGCTATCATAGAACTTCGACGAATCGTGCCCCTCCCGACCGCTTGTCCCAAAGGAGCTAGTTTGTGTACCCTTCCTCCCCATTGTCTCTTACCTCCAGCATCTTCTGGCAAACACTCACTATCTATAATGCCCCATTCTAATGATTCCTGCAATAATATAAAGACCCTATACTTCCATTTCGATTTTATCCTTACTCTTATCGTCTAGCTTATGCAAATCTCTGATCTCATACTTGTTTCCATCGGCGTCCCGCACAACGATATGGTTATCTGCAACCCAGGTGACATCCCTTCGGCGGCTTTGTACTATAAAGCGCCGTTTGCCCCGATTAGTAACAGTATTCCATACCCAAACCCCACCTTCTTCACCGATACTGACTATCCTCAGGATCTGAGGCATGTAATGCCGCTGATCCAAAGCCTCTTTTATCAATGCAGCCGACTGCTCATCTAGTCGACGATAATCATGGATTAACCCAATGAATTGCCCGTCGGCAGAAGCTACTGTAACTAGCTCCAGGGGGCCTTTGAGCGGAAATGGACGTTTTACAATGACAGGACCAAAGCTCTGATCCTTTTCCCAGCAAATTAGCTGCAAAAAAGCGTTCTTTTCAAAGTGTACATCCTCCAAGACCTTTTTCCATTCAACCATATTTGGGCACCTCCCTGGTTGTACATTATGCACTGTACTGGATAATATCTGATTGCATGCGTACTAACCGAGCAAACAAGCCATCCTGGTCCAGCAATTGCTGATGGGTTCCTACTTCGACGATTCGACCTTGGTCCACCACAACTATTCGATCGGCGTTTTGTAGGGTAGAAAGCCGATGGGCAATCGCGATAGTAGTTCTATTGGACACCAACCGATTAATCGCTTCCTGAATCAGTTTTTCCGTTTCTGTATCCACAGCGGAAGTTGCCTCGTCAAGAATCAGGATTTTCGGGTCCTTCAAGATCGCACGGGCAATGGAGATCCGCTGTTTTTGACCTCCGGACAGTCGCAGTCCCCGCTCGCCGGTCTGAGTGTCATATCCATCAGGACAGTCCATAATGAAGTCATGGGCATTTGCCGCGATGGCCGCATAGATAATATCGTCTTCACCGGCATCGGGTACTCCATAGGCAATATTATCCGCTATGGTTCCGTGAAACAAGGTGGCCTCTTGGGGAACAAGACCAATGTGACTTCTCAGGCAGCCTAGGTCAATTTCCCTGATATCCTGTCCGTCAATATAGATAGCTCCCGCGTAAACGTCATATAACCGGGGGATGAGGTTAGCCAAAGTGGTTTTCCCTCCGCCACTTGGGCCTACAAGCCCAATCATCTCCCCAGGTTGAATATGCAGGTTAATGTCTTCTAGCACCGGCTCACCCACTTCGTACTCAAAGTAGACATCCTTAAACTGGATCTCACCTTGTAGTTCAGGTAGCCATAGTCCTAAGGCTGTCGGGCTTCGCTCCGGTTCCGTATCGAGGATCTCAAATACTCGTTCAGCCGCTGTAGCGGCCTCCTGTACCACGTCACTAAAGCCCGCCAGTTGGCGTAAGGGGCTATAGAACTGGTTTACGTAGTACAGAAAAGCAACTAAACCCCCGACAGTCAGTTTGCCGGTGGAAATTACCAAGAAGCCTCCATAGCCCCAGATCATTAGGGTGCCAAGGGAAGTGGCTAATCCTAGTAACGGTGAGAAAAGACTTCGAAACCGTGCTGCCTCGACGTGTCGTTCGAAAAGCTCATTACTACGATGGTCAAACTTAGCAATCTCCTTGTCTTCTTGCACAAAGGATTTGACTATCTTCACCCCAGGAATCGCATCAGCCAAGACAGAGTTCATCAAGGCCCGTCGTACCCAGATGCGCCGATACACCTTGCGAATCTTCCTAGCAAATAGGTTAGAGGCTAGAATAAGTAGTGGCATTGGTAAAAGGGTAATCAATGCTAGTTGCCAGTTGTACTTAAACAGAATGAAACCAACACCCACAACCATGATCGCATTAAAAACAACCTGCTGCACGCTTTGAACGATAAAGCGCTGAAGATTCTGCGTATCGCTGGTAGTTCTTGACATGATTGATCCGGTGCGAACCGTGTCGTAGAATTTGAGTCCAAGAAACTGCAGATGCCGATATACCTCACTGCGCAAGTCCCGTACTACCGATTGTCCCAACCAGGTAATAATATATGAGTAGACACCACTAATGATCGCGTTGGTCACATGCACCAAGGCCAAAACCAACACAAGGGTCCTTAGCATCACTAAGTCCTCGACAATGAGCACCTCGTCAACAAGTCTTCCTGTAAGATAGGGAGGAGCCATGGATAAAATCCCCCCGGCAACCAACAGAATAAAGGAGATGAGCGCCTGGGGAATGTACGGCTTTAGGTAGCGCAGCAACCTCCGTACAAGACGGCCCTTATCTAAACAGTTTGGGCAGACACCCCTTCTTTTCACCGTCCCACAGATAGAACAGCGATCCACGCGGACCTTTTTTGGTTTACTCTGGGATAAACTTTGGGGGGTGGCGCTCCGTTCATTCAACAAATCGGTAAGCTCCATGAACCCATCAAGGGCGCTCAACGAAAAGCGAGCAAACATTTGCCTCTTGTCCGCAAACTGCAAAAACAAAATGCCATTTCCTACATGATGTTCAATCTCTGCAGTCTCGATGCTGCAGAGATTAGCGGCTTCTTGCATCTTGTCATCATGTGGGTAAATAGCCAAAAGACGCTGCTCAGTAAGAATGATTAGTCCCGTATTATAATTGCCTGTCAGATCCAGATCTGTCCCAGCGATGTACACAATCTCTTCATCCGGATGAAATAGATGGCCGAATTTCTCTATAACAACCTCCCGCAATTGCTCAGATGAATAGCGCCAAGCATTATCCAGATCCCGTAATGGACTCTCCAAGTCCAATCCCTCCATCACATCTGGTTCTTGATTTGGAAAAAGGAGTATTAACAAGGAAGCGGTACTTCTCTAGCGGCTTAGACATTTGTAGGTCATCCAATACTCAAAAGATGCGTAAATGTGCTACTTATTCCTCATTGATCTTGATCTGCAACGCACTAAGTGTCTGTCTCCCGGTCTGAGTAAACTCTACAGACTGGAAAACTACGTTCTCATTGGCATATTGAACTCGATTCATAATGGCAGGCACAATACGATGCAGTTGCAATACCCGCCCTCCTACCCGAACCACAGTCTCATCCTGAGTTAGCCCCAACTGCTCAAGGCAAGCGGTAACACAGGCACCCAAACTATTACCTACTACATTAACTAGCCTGACTGCCAAGGGGTCACCGCTGGCCGCTGCACCCGAGAGAAGATCCACAATCTTAACTAAACGATCGGGTTCTTGCTTTGCCCCGGTATAAAGCCACATCAACAATCCGTCAAAGTCCTGAAATCCCAACACCTCTAGTAATGAACCACGCAGCATCGATGGTTTTTGGCGACCATCTCTGATCTCCAGCACACTACCAATAGTCAGTAAAGCCAGTTCATATAAGGAGCCCCCGCTACCTAGCGGAACAGGCCAATCCCCAGAAATCCAAGTGTAACCATCAAGTCGTCTGCCAACTGCAAATGCCCGTAAATCAGCGTATAACACAACCCCTACGGGAAACTCCCCAGGATCGATCAACCGTTCCGCATCACTTATTGAGATAGTCTCTGCTTCTGGCCAAACTTGAGCTAGCCTACGTTGAAAAACACGGCGGGAACTATCCGGCATGCAAAGGCCGATAAACTGGGGTTGCTCATTATCGAGACGTCGCTGAATCTCATTCAGTAAGGAATCTACTTGGGAAGTCATCTTCTCGGGAGGAATAGTGCGGGCATCTAGCGCGGGGCCATTTCCTGTTTCAACATCGACAGCCGTATCACTGTGACAAAATGCCCACCCCGACTGCCATTCATCACCATATATCGCCAAAAGCCATCCCGGACGTACTTTCCGCCTACGTCTCAGTAGCTTTGCAAATGACTTCCGCAATTGTAGATTACTCAATGGGATCTGGTTCCTTTCTGAGTAGCCCATTTGTGAATCTGTCTACATCCTACCAAAACTATGTGCATTAGGCAAGCATCGCTAACTCCCCAGAACTTGGAATAAAGCTAGGCCAGCTGCTATTTGGTGTGATGTCTCTCCCTCCTGCAACCTATAACGACTCCTAAGGTTCTAAGTAACCAAAGGCTCAACATGATTGTTCGGGCTAATCCCGACAAGACCAGCCGTAATCTAACGGAGTACGTGGAGCCGCTCGTCTACATCAACACCATCCGTCCTCAATCACCTACCGGATCCCCTTGGGAGAACACCGAACCAAGGAGGGAACCATCTGAATAAGACGAAGTACTTAACATAGCTCATATGATTATGTGTCCTTAGCAATCGATATTGATCCAATAAGGTAACTAAAGTGCAATTCACTGTTCCAGTTCTATCCAGAGGAGGAGAAAGCAGAGTTGCCGTATCAGGCGGAAGACACTGATACGAAACCTCTGTGCATTACGTGGCCGAGCTTGATGGTATCGTTCCAGAAGTAATCTACGCAGTAGACCGAGACTGCCGGTTATTCTCCGGCTGGCACCTAGCCCCACGGACCTTAAATGAGTACAACTACCTGATTTTCTTGGAGGGAACCGCTTGGTTTGACTACCAAGGGGCACTCCATAAGGTCGGCCGGGGAGACCTAGTCTGCATTGTACCCGGCGAGGAGCATGCAGCCTGGACCACCGAGGAAGACCCGATGCATTGCTATGCCTTTTGTTTTCATATATATACGATGAATGGTACAAGACTGCAAGAGGATTGTCTAAATATGCCCCGGTTCAGCCGCCCGGGAAACTTCGAGCAACTACAGTACCTATTCCGTCGTTTAGTACATCACTGGGTGTCCGGTCAGCACAATCACAGAGCCAAATGCCGGAGTATTGCGCTGAACATCTTATATGAACTTGACTACTGGCAACACACTAACCTAGCCCCTAAGCAAACCGACCAAGTGGGACAGGTAATCGAATACCTTATGAGCAACTACCACCAGCAGATCACCCTAGCAGATATGGCAAAGATAATGCACCTTAACCCTGTCTATTTTAGCAGAATCTTCAAGATCGCCACTGGACAAACCCCTATTCAATACCTGACTTCCATTCGAGTCAAGAAAGCTATAGATTTACTCCTAGAATCTACTGAAACAATCAACGAGATCTCGTTTAAGGTTGGGTACAAGGATCCATCGTATTTTAGCCGGGTTTTCAAAAAGGTAACCGGAATATGTCCCCAACAGTATAGGCAGTCCGCTACTCTGTCGGAGGAGAATAATAGCCCCGACAAGCCCTCTGATGGTACTTAGATGAAGTCAGCAGGTGTCATTTGTCTCGCCCAAATATAGGAGTACTCCTCTTTAGAACCCCACTTCCCTGACGCGATACCAAGTTTAGCCGTAAATGGATCAAACTCTTCATCTACATCAAAGATCAAACGGATTACGTACTGAATGTTGGGGGTCAGGTCCAAAAAGAGCATGACATGACTGTATTCCTCACTGCTACTTAGAGTGGAGGTCAAAGTAGCGGTCTCTGACATTTGGTACTTGCGTCCCGCCTCATCAATTAAGTGGATCCGTGGCGAATATAGCGAAGCTTCCCCCTCGGATATGTTCACAGTCCAAAGATCTATGATGTAAAATACACCCAGAGCTTCCTCGGTCAAACCTGCCGTGCCAATCTCCCTTTGAAATCGTGCATCCATCACACCGATTAGTAATGGCCCACAGGTCGCCACCGGAATAAAGTGCTCATCACTTCGCAAGACCATTTCATAGTTGACCGGGTATTCCGTGGTATTCCCGCTACTGAAACCCGAGCTGAAAACAAGAAACGCCAACAATGACCAACAGATCTTCTTAGATACGTCCAGCAAGGCAATCAAGTCCCCCTATCTCCTGGATTATGCCATCGTCACTGCAAAAGTCAGGGTTTTCCTCTTCTAACCGCCTCAGACACTTTCGGACCGCATCAACATGACACAAGATCACATTTCCCGCCAGTTCCCAGTTTCTTTCACAAATGGCCTGATACAACAGTCGATGCTCGTCCATCCCCTTTTGAAGAGTATCAAGCCGCCTAATATTCCAAGTCCGCACCCGGATCATGACAGTGATTACTTGTAGATATAAGCGGATCGCTTGCTGATTATCCGTCGACTCAAGAAGCGTTTTGTGAAACATGTTATCCAGGTCAAGACTGCGGGAGAGTTCGTGAGCACCGTCAATAGTCTCATGTTCCGCTAATAGTCTTGCAACAACATCCCGGTCTATGTGGGCAACACCAGCTTCTAGTTTTTTCAGCATCCATTCCTCAAGGAGTAGACGCATATCACAGGCATCCAACACCTCTTTTGGAACTATCTTTGTAACAAAGGTTCCCCTTTGGGGGATCGTCATTACTAACCGTTCCTGCTCCAAAAGTTTTAAAGCTTCCCGCACGGGAGAACGACTCACATTTAGTGTTTCTGCCAAAATATTCTCAGAAAGCCGAGCCCCAGGGGGTATTTCCATGAGAATTATCTTTTCCCGAAGAGCCTCGTAGACGATACTACTAAACGAAGCCCTTCGCGCAGGAAAAGTAACCATTACTATCCACCCCCCCTTTTGAGCCGCACTGATACTGTTATTCGGCATTTCTTAAGGCTATTCCTTCTAAATGTTTTTTAGCAGCATTCGGAAGCTCGGAAGGAATACACCAGTTGTAGTAGAACATATTCCATAAATAAAAGGCATTAATATTTGGAAGGATTTCTGGAACCGGTTTCAGTTATAATGCTCCAAAGAAAGGGGGAAAGTCTTTGATCAAAGCAAAACAAGACCTCATCACCGATATTCGCCGCAGCATGCACAAGGGAGAAGGTAGTATCGAATTTGAACATATCGCTACTACCGAAGAGTTGAAGGGCAAGTGTCGGTTGTTTGCTAAGTTGCGGCTAGAACCTAACGCTTCAATCGGATTGCACGAACACAACGATGAAGAAGAGATATTCTATATCCTTAAGGGCACCGGCCTTGTCACCGATGACAATGCAGAAAAACTGGTACATCCAGGTGATGTTGTTATTACTAGAGGAGGCAGCTCCCATAGCATAAAAAACAATGGCACTTCTGACCTTGAGTTAATCGCAGTCATTCTTATCTACTAGAAGGAGGCACACAAATGAGCGAAAACAAGAAGATTCGAGTGACGGTTTGGCATGAGTATCTTCATGAAAAGAGCAACAAAACAGTAGCCAGAATCTACCCCGAAGGGATGCATGTGGCATTAGCTAACCACCTAAAGACCCAAGAGGATCTGGAAGTACGCACAGCAACCTTGGAGGAGCCAGAACATGGTCTGACCGATGAGGTGCTAGACAACACTGATGTACTCACCTGGTGGGGCCATGCTGGGCATCACCTAGTCTCTGATACAGTGGTAGATAAAGTCTGTAAAAGAGTTTTGGACGGTATGGGATTTATTGCCCTTCATTCTGGACATATGTCCAAAGTATTCAAGAAGCTGATGGGAACGTCCTGTGATCTACTATGGCGAGAAGACGGAGATAAGGAACGACTATGGGTAGTAAACCCAGGTCATCCGATTGTAGAAGGAATTGGACCCTACATCGAACTGCCCCAGACCGAAACCTACGGAGAGTTCTTTGACATCCCTGAACCGGATTCTTTAATCTTCATCAGCTGGTTTGAAGGTGGCGAGGTCTTTCGCAGCGGATGCTGTTATCAACGGGGTAGTGGTAAGATCTTTTATTTTCGCCCCGGACACGAGACTTATCCCGTCTACTACAACCCGGAGATCCTCAGGGGATTACCAACGCTGTCCGCTGGGCGGCACCGGTTGCTGGTCCTGCCCGTCGTTTTGGTCATGTAAAGCCGTTAGAAACAAAGTAAAGGAAGCGCACGTGCGCTTCCTTTTCACTAGACTAAACCCATTGCCTTTAGATTGCGCAGACTAATAGCCAGACTCTCAAATGGATCCCGTTGGCATATATCTTGTTCCACCACATACCACAAGACTCCTGCCTCCTTACATGCCCGCAAGATGTCTGGCCAATTGAGGTTACCTTCACCAACTTCAGCCATAGCTTGTCTTCCATCACAAATAGTCATGTCCTTTAAGTGCACAATCCGCATACGCCCCGAGACTTTTTGGATCCAAGCCGCTGGATCCCCACCACCGTGTTGGATCCAAAAGGTATCAATTTCGGCTAGAAAGACCTCTGGATCGCTTTCCTCAAAAAGGATATCCAAACCCAACCGTCCCTGGAATTTCTCAAACTCAAAGCTATGGTTATGGTAGCTAAAGGTAAGCCCCGCTCGAGCAAGCTGACGCCCAATGGCAGTGGCCTCCTGGGCAAAGCGTTTGTATCCATCGGCATCTGTCTTATATTCCCCGGGCATCGAACCTACTGCGACATGCTGGCATCCCCATAATCTATGTTCTTCAACAACCTTGTCGAACTCATCTTTCAGTCTTTGAAAACTCACATGAGTGGCAGCTACTTGCAGATTGTAGTCCTGAAGTATCTTGGCCAATTCCCCTGGTTCGATAGGGCCTAAACCGGAAAGCTGAACCGCTTCATAGCCAATTTCCCGAACCTTACTCAAGCTCTGTCGAATCTCCTGAGGGGTCTTGAGTGAGTCACGAAGTGTATATAATTGTGCAGCAATGACGGTATTACTCATACCACTAACCTCCCACATTCTGTTTAAGTCGGTATTCGCCAACAAACAGATAAATCCTGCAACTACTCTTGACGCTTAGTTTCTTAGCATCTATGATTAAGACATGAGAAAGGCAGGAGGCATCATAGATGGGTGGAGTTTTGGGGTTAAACTACCGAGAACACAATTGCATTGGAGATCTACAAGATGGCATTTTCCAGCTTCAGCATCGCGGCCAGGAGCATTGTGGCTTTGCCACTGTGGGAAACAGGCTACACTGTGAATGTTACCCCGGCCTTGTATCTGTAAATACCAATGCGGAACAGTTGGAGAAGTTTCCGGGTAAATCAGGGTTGGCCCATGTTAGTCTATCTGATCCCCAACCCCTGGTACTGGAATCCCGTCTGGGCAAAATGGCGTTGGTCTTCGATGGAGTAATCAACAACGCTCGAGAGATTAAACAAGAACTACTCCAACAAGGGTGTGCTTTTGCCTACGGAACCGACGGTGAGATCATGGCCCGGCTGATCAGTCAAGGAAAAGACATTGTGGATGGTCTTGCCGGACTTCCTGACAGGATAAGGGGCGCCTATTCTTTATTAGTCTTAACAGAAAAGGGACAATTGTTTGCAATGCGCTGTCCTGCAGGAATTAGACCGTTAGTTATTGGTATCAATGATGCAGGAACCTGTGCCGCATCGGAATCGGGTACTCTTGACTGGCTTGGAGTCAAGGAGTTTAAGGATGTGGAACCTGGAGCTATTTATGAGCTAAAGACTTCTGGCTTTGCCAAGGTGGCAGAAAGACCCGCCCAAAAAATCGCCCATTGTGCCTTTGAATACGCCTATATGGCTCGAATTGACGCGATTATTGACGGGGTACCTGTCAGCCAAGCAAGGAACAACTTCGGTTCCGCCTTAGCCGCCAGAGACCAATCCGTAAATGCTGATGTAGTGGCAGGTGTACCGATGTCCGGTCTTGGTCATGCCCTAGGATACCATTTGGCATCCCAGGTTCCCTACGGAATCGTATTTGATTATAACCGCTATGCCCATGGACGAAGTTACATTCCTCCCACTCAAACGGAGCGAAAAAGAATCGCCACCAGCAAGCTGTATATCGTAAAGGAAGCAGTAAAAGGAAAACGCATCGTCCTCTGTGATGATTCAATCGTGCGAGGCACGCAGATTGCCCACCGGGTCGATGAGCTGATGAATGCAGGCGCAAGGGAGGTCCATGTACGTATCGGTGCACCAAAACTCAGCTATCCCTGCAAATATAGTATTTCCGCCCGTACTCCAGAAGAACTCATCGGTAACCAACGAACCGAGGACGAGATCTGCGCAATCCTAGGGGCCACTAGCCTACATTACAATACTGTAGACGACTTCGTCAAAGCCATTGGTTTACCCATAGAAAAGCTGTGTCTAGCCTGTTGGCTTGGTAACGATCATTAGTATCTCGGTGTTAAAGTACCGAACACTTCGGTCTAGTATTTAAGATGGCGCAAGCATTGCTTGCGCCATCTAGCAACCTTACCACGTCTTCATCTCATGATATTCCTGTAGAGTCTTTACCCTTAGTTCCCGCTTCCTTAGTGCCTCAATCCCCTGTACACTTGCTTGGGCCCCTTGCAGGGTAGTTATCAGAGGAATCCCCCTGGCCACTGCTAAAGCACGCATTCGACGTTCATCAACCCGGGGGAGTTTGCCACTAGTGGTATTGATGATCATTCCCACCTCTCCGTTCTTGATTAAGTCAAGTACATGGGGACGTCCCTCGTGAATTTTATGCACCTCTTCAACCTCTATATCATGCTGTCTAAGCACACTAGCGGTTCCTTTGGTGGCAATCAGTCTAAAGCCCATGTCAATTAGGCGTCCAGCAAGCATCACTGCATGGCGTTTATCCTGGTTCTTCACACTAATGAAGACCTTGCCCTTTTGAGGAAGCTTCTGCCCGGCGGCAAGCTGGGATTTTGCAAAGGCCATGCCGAAGGAGGTGTCAATTCCCATAACCTCACCGGTAGATTTCATCTCTGGACTGAGCAAGGCATCTACCCCCGGAAACCGATTGAAGGGAAATACCGCTTCTTTAACTACCACATGGGAAATGTGGACCTCTTCGGTAAATCCTAATTCCTTTAGGGTTTTTCCGATCATTACCTTGGTCGCAAGTTTGGCTAGGGGAACACCGGTAGCCTTACTCACGAAGGGTATAGTACGGGAAGCACGGGGGTTTACTTCCAAAACATACAAGATATCGTTGCGTACCGCGTACTGGATATTCATCAGGCCCTTTACATCTAACTCCAAGGCCAGTGCCTTCGTCGTTTCCTTGATCTCTTCGATCAACTCTTCGGCCAAACTTATACATGGCAAAACACAGGCGCTATCCCCAGAATGGATACCCGCTTCCTCGATATGCTCCATAATCCCACCAATAACTACAGTCTCACCGTCGGCAATAGCATCAACATCTATTTCAATGGCATCTTCGAGGAACTTGTCAATCAGGACCGGATGATCCGGACACACTTCCACCGCATTCTTGATGTAATTAGCAAGTTCATGTTCATCATGTACGATCTGCATAGCCCGACCACCAAGCACATAGGACGGCCGTACCAAAACCGGGTAACCGATGCCACAAGCGATCTCCTTAGCTTCTACAAAGGACGTAGCCATTCCATTTGGGGGCTTTTGTAGCTGCAGTTTCTCTAGTAAGGCGTTGAATCGTTCCCGATCCTCGGCCCGATCAATGCTGTCGGGACTAGTGCCTAGGATTGCCACTCCCGCTTCTTGCAGGGGATTGGCTAGGTTTAGCGGAGTCTGACCGCCGAATTGGACTATCACGCCTGTGGGTTTCTCCCGGTCAATAATATCGAGCACGTCCTCCCTGGTAAGGGGCTCAAAATACAGTCGATCCGAAGTGTCGAAATCGGTACTGACCGTTTCAGGATTACTGTTAATCATTACACTTTCAAGGCCCTCTTCTTTCAAGGCATAGGAAGCGTGTACACAGCAATAATCGAATTCTATTCCCTGCCCAATACGGTTTGGACCCCCACCAAGAATGATCACTTTCTTATGCTCGGTGGCCCGACTTTCATCCTCGAATCCGTAGGTGGAGTAGAAGTAAGGTTTTGTCGCTTCATATTGCCCGGCGCAAGTGTCAACTAGTTTATAAACAGACTCTATCCCCTTCATCTTTCGATAATTGCGAACATCTAACTCATCGGTACCATAGGTTTTGGCCAACTGGAGATCGGAAAAGCCCATTTCCTTAGCTTGTCTTAGTACCTCATCAGGAACATCGGTAAGCTTTGACCACCTTTGCAGAACCTGCTCCATCTCCACAATTTCCTGCATATTATCTAGGAACCATCGATCTATTTTACTGATAGCATAGATCTCATCCACTGACATGCCTCTTCTAAGCCCTTCCCGAACATAGAATAGGCGAAGGTCACTAGGAATCCGGATCCGCTCTTCAAGGGTCTTGCCGTTGACCACATCAAGTTCCTTCCCGTCGGCTCCAAACCCAGCTCGTCCCACTTCAAGACCCCTTAGCCCTTTCTGTAGGGCCTCTTGGAAATTGCGACCGATGGACATCGTCTCCCCTACGGACTTCATGGAGGTGGTCAGCATTCGTTCTGCTTCCGGAAACTTCTCGAAGGTAAACCGGGGCATCTTCACAACGCAATAGTCGATGGCTGGTTCGTGAAATGAGGATGTATTCCCGGTGACTTCGTTTTTGATCTCATCAAGGGTATATCCTATTGCCAATTTGCTGGCAACCCAAGCAATGGGGTATCCGGTTGCCTTCGAAGCTAGGGCAGAACTCCTTGAGACCCGAGGGTTCACTTCAATGATGACGATCTCCCCATTGTCGGGATTAACTCCTAATTGAATGTTTGCTCCGCCAGCTTCGAGACCGATTTTCCGAATCACGCGGTGGCAAATACCTATAAGTCGATTGTATTCCTTAACTGACAATGTTTGGGCAGGTGCCACAACGATACTATCCCCGGTATGGACACCCATGGGATCGATATTCTCCATGGAAGTCACAATAACAACGTTATCCGCGCTGTCCTTAACTACCTCAAACTCTACTTCCTTCCAGCCAAGTACCGATTGCTCCACGAGGACCTGCCCCATTGGGCTTGTGCTAATGGCTGTAGCAGCAAGCTCCTTAAGCTCTTCAACGTTGTACACCACACCTCCCCCGGAACCACCAAGGGTGAAGGCAGGACGTAGAATCAATGGATAGCCAATTTCCTCAGCAATGTCTAGTGCTTGGTCCACACTGGTGGCAATTCCGCTCTTAGGCACGTTGACCCCGATCTCGGTCATGGCTTGACGGAAGAGATCCCGGTCCTCGGCCCGGGCGATGGCCTCGGGGCTAGCACCAATCACTTCAACATTATATTTCTCCAAAACGCCGGATTTGGCCAGAAATACAGCTAGGTTTAGCGCCGTCTGTCCCCCTAAAGTGGGCAGTAAGGCATCGGGACGCTCTCGTTCAATAATCTTGACCAATACCGATTCAATCAAGGGTTCCACATAGGTCCGGTCAGCCATCACCGGATCAGTCATGATCGTGGCAGGGTTACTATTAACCAGTACTACCTTATAGCCCTCCTCTTTGAGGGCCTTGCAGGCTTGGGATCCTGAATAATCAAACTCACACGCCTGTCCAATCACAATAGGTCCGGATCCAATAATCATGATCTTGCGCAGATCAGTCCTTTTGGGCAATCGACTCACATCCTTCACTAGAAATTCGACAGGTCTTACATAGCATGTTGTAGAAATCCTGAAACTCAGGGTTTACTTCACCTTCGGTGTAGGTGGGGCGATACTGCACACCAAAGGCTGGGTAACGTTCACTTTTGATGCCTTCAATAGTCTCGTCCACCAAGTTGATATGGCTAATCTGCACATCCTTGGGTAGATCCTCCGAGTCTAATACGTAACCATGGTTTTGCTCCGTGATCGCCAATTTACCGGTAATTAGGTTCTTGACAGGATAGTTGGCACCCCGGTGCCCTACCGGTAGTCTCGTGCTTCTTACCCCGAGGGACTTACCCAAAACCAAATGACCAAGTCCCACCCCAAAGATAGGCAGTCTCGGCAAAAGCTCAGTCACGTTTCGGATTACATCCGGCAAATGATTGGGGTCTCCCGGCCCACTTGATAAGAACAGACCGTTGGGATTTACCTTTTCTATTTCTGCCAGCCCAGCTGATGCTGGTAGTACAGTAACCTTTAGAGCTAACTCCGCCATTTGAGATAACTGGGATGTGGTAACTCCCAGATCCAACACAGCAACATGGGGTGCGCCATCGGAAAACACGTAAGCCTGTTGACATGTTACATCCAAGGCCGAGTGTTTGTATACATCCTGTGCCTTTAGGTCGGATAGTATCTGCTCTGTGTCATACTCCCCTACAGCGATTGCTGCGGGCATCGTCCCAGAAGTTCGGATCTTCACAGTTAATGAACGAGTATCAATTCCGGTTAACACCGTGACCCCTTGTTCTTCAAGAAAACTGTTTAGGTCCATCTTCGCACGCCAGTTACTGAAAATCCGGCTGTCGTGGTCTAAAATAAGACCTGCCAAATGGCAGGTCTTCGATTCCAGATCTTCAAGATTAATTCCATAGTTGCCGATCAAAGGATAAGTCATAGCCACCAATTGTCCAAAGCAAGCAGGATCGGTGATCACTTGATCGTAGCCTACCATTTTGGTGTTGGTGACCAGTTCACCAAAACGTAACCCCCGAGCGCCAATCCCCAGACCTTCATAGGTTGTTCCATCGCTTAGTACAAGCAGGGCCTTCACCCACATCATCCTTTCTCCCCTTGGGTCCGTTCCAAACATAATTGATTCTACATGTCGGTCGAAATTCCTGCATGGAAAATCAAATTAGGCCCAAATTTGCCACTGCATTTAGCTCGAGGTCAGCAAAGTCCCGGCGCTCGTATGCAAAGTGGGCCGCCCCGGCAATCATGGCCGCATTATCCGTACAGTAGACCAAATCCGGATAATACACATTGATACCCTGTTGCCGACCCTCTTCCGTCATAGCCTCCCGGAGCCGGGTATTAGCCGCAACTCCTCCGGATAAAATAATCGTCCCGATCTCCATTTCCTGGGCAACAGCAATAGCTTTTCTCACTAGTATATCCACAACAGCCTCCTGAAAGCTAGCTGCAACATCTGCAAGGTTTACCTCATCCTGCCGCTGCCTTGCATTATGAAGATAGTTGACGACCGCTGTCTTAAGGCCACTAAAACTAAAATCATATCCTTCATTGGCCAAAGCCCTCGGAAATCGAATCGCTACGGGATTCCCTTCCTTGGCCAGCTGATCGATTAAGGGACCGCCGGGATACCCAAGTCCCATGGTCCGGGCTACCTTGTCAAAGGCTTCACCCGCCGCATCATCCCGGGTTTGTCCAAGCAAAGTATAACTGCCCCACTGGGGCACGTAAAGTAGATCCGTATGTCCTCCGGATACGGTCAAACAGATCAGGGGCGGCTTTAATTCCGGATGGCTAAGACGGTTGGCAGTGATATGGCCTTCAATATGATTTACACCGATTAACGGGAGATCGGCAG
Source organism: Limnochordia bacterium (assembly GCA_023230925.1). NCBI lineage: Bacteria > Bacillati > Bacillota > Limnochordia > Limnochordia bacterium. Next base: position 4,352 of record JALNWK010000030.1, on the reverse strand, counting down.
CGAAAGCTATGGCTTTAGCCGCGGAAACACCCACAAGCAGTGCACCCACAAGACCTGGGCCATAGGTTACTGCCACCGCATCTAGATCATCAATGGCTAGCTGGGCGCTGTCCAGGGCCCTTTGAATAATGGGCAGGATTGTCTCCACATGCTTTCTTGAGGCAATCTCGGGTACAACACCACCAAATCGTTTATGTATATCAATCTGTGAACTAATAATATTAGACAATACCTTAGTTCCTCCGCAGACTACCGCGGCTGCTGTCTCATCACAGCTTGTCTCAATCCCTAAGATCAACTCATCCATGATTAGCCTCCCGATCGCCTAAAAGCTTCACCATGACCAAGGCATCCTCCAGGTTGTCACTATAGTACTGTTTGCGCACCCCAACCACCTGGAAACCCGCCTTCAGATAAAGACTCTGGGCCACTTGGTTCGAACGACGCACTTCCAAAGACATGATCCGTACATCCGCCCTTCGGGCCAGATCAATTAATGCTTCGACCAAACTCGAACCAATGCCTTGTGCTCTATACTCCGGGTACACGGCAATATTGGTAATGTGCCCCTCATCTTCAACAATCCAAATCCCAGCGTATCCCACTAATCTGCCATCTAGCTTATATCCCACATAGGAAGCTACAGAGTTATACACAAGCTCCCTCACAATGGATTCCCTTGACCAAGGAATTGGGAAGGATGCCTTCTCGATGGCCACCAGCTCATCCACATCCTCAAGACCTAACAGGCCAATTACATTCCGGAAGGACATTTTCGCTCTGCCTCCGATTGCCTTAGATAGACTGGTCGAAGAACCGAGGGATCATCCCTGTGTCCTTGTCTCATTGACTCTAATCCCAAATATGCCACCGAAGCCGGTCGGAGTAGGCAGTTGGGAACAGTAGCAAGAACAGCTAGATCAGCAAGCTGCTCCTTTAGGATACTCCCGTATTTAAGAACGCCATCCCCTAAAAAGACAACGGTCTTCTGCTGCTCCTGAAAAAACTTCACAAGAGAGTCCACGGAGATGTACTGGGGCTTTCGGATGGTTTGGTAATCTTGAGAGTACACCGCGGCATAGACGTTTTTCCGCCGAGCATCAATCATGGGACAAATCAGTTGGGCACCAAATCCCTGACGTGCTAAGGCAGCTAAGGTACTCACACCTACCACCGGACACTTCCACACCCACGCTAAGGTCTTGGCCACGGTAACCCCAATCCGTAGACCAGTAAAGGAACCTGGCCCAATACTGACTGCGATTCCGTCTATGTCCTCTTTTGGACAGTGTGCATCCAGCAAGAGCCTTTCTATGGAACCAAGTAATCTTTCCGAGTGGGTTGCGGACACATTAAGCAAGTATTCACCCCTAAGAGCATACTCGTCCAATAGCGCAACCCCTCCAGTTTGGGTCGCCGTATCAATCCCCAATACTAACACTACCAAGTCACCTTTCCAATCCCCGATACATTTTTAGTATTTCCTCTGTCCTTGGTCCATGGGCCACAAACCAAATCTTTCTTCCTGATTCATGGCCATATTCCATGATCACCTCAAGATGATCCTCGGGCAAAACAGGCTTAATCAGATCAGCCCACTCAATCGCCACAACCCCATCACCATAGAAGTATTCCTCATATCCCAAGTCTTCCAATTCGAGCAGGGAGTTGAGTCGGTAAACATCAAAATGGTAGAAGGGAATTCTTCCCTCGTATTCCCGGATAATCGTAAAAGTAGGACTCTTAATGGGTATCCCTACACCGAGTCCTTCTCCAATGCCTTGACAAAAGGTAGTCTTGCCTGCGCCTAAATCCCCCGATAGGGCAATCACATCCCCCGGTAATAGGTATGATGCAAGTCTTTGCCCGTACCCTTTGGTATCTAGATTAGAATTTGTTGTGACCAAAAACTCCATACCCTTAACCTCTTTAGCCCTGAGCTTTGCTACTTCCTGCTAGAATTAGACACAGGGTAATCATATTGTATAGCTCACTGTATTTCTCAGCTTTATAGATCACCGTACAGGCACCTTTCCGGGTTACCCCTGGTAATAATGTTACCACATCCGCCATATTTGTCTCAATAAAACTCACTTGTAAATTAAGGGGTTCCGCAAAAACCACCGGTTGAAATTCCTTAGAGGAGGTTACCGCCTCCTGGGCCAACTTTTCAATTTGTTGCCGGGCCTTACTCGGATGTAGGGAGCAGGCCGCATAGCGACCGATGCTTTCCTTAACCTGTGCTATTTTCGGCGGGGTCGGCCAAGCAGTTGCCTCTCGGGCTAATACCTCATCGCCAGTGACAAGGCCAACGGGAATACCAAGGCTGCCAGCAAAGCCTGCATTAACTGTAGCCTCTCCACAAAGTTGGCCGTTAATGCGAATCTCAGAAATACAGCTTGATGAGTAACTATGGGACAAAACGCCGGTCCCTATCCCCCCTGCGGCATGGTAACCAACGAGAAACACTAGATCAAACCCCTTTTCTAGTCCTTCCATCATGAGTGACGGCTTGGATCTTCCTAGGATAAACTTAGCCTCAGGATGGATTTCCTCAGGGATTAGATTACACATGGAATCGTGGGCATCGTTAACAACAACCTCCGTAGCGCCTCCGGCAATGGCTCCTTTAACAGCAGCGTTAACCTCCTGGGTCATCAGTCTTCTGCTTTCTAATGAGTAAACCCGCTGCTGCGACCAGGACACAATCCCGCAAATTCCCTCATAATCAGCAGATATATATACTTTCACGGTTATCTCACCTTCCCTGGGATTTGTATGCTGCCTCAATCAACTTCACAAAGGGCACCTGGGCCTTCTTGTGATGCTCCAACAACAGCTCCGGATGCCACTGTAAGCCAACCACGTATCGGTGCTTAATTGATTCAATGGCCTCGATGACACCATCCGTAGATCGTGCCGTACAGATCAGATTTTCCCCCAATACTTCAACCGCTTGGTGATGAAAGGAGTTAACCCGGAAATCGCCTTGACCGAACATCTCCCTAACTAAGCTTCCTTCTTCCGTCTTTACCCCATGCGTAGCATACCACCGCGGCGCCTGTTGGCGATGTTGCACCGTTGTCCACGTGGAGATATCCTGATACAACGTGCCTTTGGCAGCAACGTTAAGCATCTGCATCCCCCGACATATGCCAAGAACAGGTATATCCTGCTGTAAAGCATATGTGGCAACAGCAAGATGCAATCCATCGTCGGTCGGGTTAATCTGCCCGCACTGATTGGAAGGCTCCTGGCCATAATACTTTGGATCTATATCAAGCCCTCCGGGCAAAACAAAGCCCTGCACGGACCCTAAAAGCCCATGCAGGTCTTCTTCTAAACCCTTGGGAATGATTACACTAATTCCACCCGATTGGTGGATCGCTCTAACTAGATCACCGGAAACAGTTAGCTGATGTAACTCATCGATAACTCGGTGACTAACAGGAATCCCGATCCTAGGTTTTGCCATATCTTATCGCCATCCCTGGTATAAGATTACAGTTCGATAAGCCCAAGACTGATCTCCAAGGCCTCATCCACCTTCTCCATTGTAGCTCGGTCAAGCCTGGCGACCTTCTCCCTAAGCCTCCGCTTATCGATAGTCCGAATCTGCTCAAGAAGAATCACAGAATCCTTGTCTAAACTGTATTTTTCCTTCGGAATCTCAATGTGGGTAGGCATTTTAGCTTTCTTGATGCGGGACGTAATTGCTGCGATAATTGTGGTGGGACTATAACGATTCCCTATGTCGTTTTGAACGATCAGTACAGGACGAACACCACCCTGCTCCGAACCAACCACCGGGTTTAGGTCTGCATAGAAAATGTCCCCCCGCCTTATGTCTAGATCTGCCACTTGCTATCCCTTCCATAACAGCACTTCACTATAGTTTACTCAGCTTTACTTCGTATTGTTCTAGCAAGATTGTCGTGCTGCACAGATCCTCATCGGCGAGCTCCTGGTTGATGCTGGCCATTTCTTGATACCCTACGCGCATGCGCACCCTCAATTCCCGGCCCTTTTGGTGCCGCAGATAATACCTCAAAGCGTCGCGAACCAACCGACTTCGATTGCCATCCTGGTCTTGCACTAGACAGTCTACTTCCTCCAAAAGGCAAGGTGGAATGCAAACCATAACTCGTTTAAGATTCGGCATTACAGGATCCCCACTTTCGCTTTGGTAGAACAAAGAAAAGCAGATACTTTAGACCCGGTATTGTATATTATAACCTTGAGAGAATCTAGCGTCAATGCCACAACTTATACCAGCTTCCTGTACCCGGGGTTGCACCAAAACATGGTATATGCTACAATGTTTATGTAACGAACATATGTTTTCGCTTAGT
>JALNWK010000029.1 GCA_023230925.1 Limnochordia bacterium | reverse complement strand
TCTTGCGTATCTCAAAACCACGTTGCAGTCTTTTCTCGTGGTCGCTTCAACGCGCTCCAAAACGAGCAATCTAGGATAACTTTCCAGGCCCCGTGTGTCCTAATCCCTCAAATTCACATTAATTACCGGGATACTGCCATCATCTCCCATTTACTTTGACGGTATACCCCATCTGGAGCAGTCAACAAACTGGAAAATACCTTCTGTTTCGGAGGCTTGCCTGATTCGGGTTCAATTCGTATAACATACTAATGCGAGGTTTGAACCAGTTCGACCGTTGTTTTTAGCTATGATCTTTTCCTGGCCAACCTTGTGCAGGTGTCTTGTACGTACTCACACTCGCCTGCAATTTATCATTAGTGGGAACAGGGTTCAACACGGCAACGTACACAACTAAACATTGTATGTAACATAATTACCTTTGGAATAAGGACTACTGGCAAAAGCAACGTTCAGACCAACTACTTTGTTCCATGCTTGGGCTTGTCTGCATCAGTGGTGGAGAATTGAAAGGGACTTAGCATTTGTCCGCGCCAAGATGGGATAAACGTTTGTCTCCACTATCTTGAGAATAGATGTATGTACCGCCACAATCCAACCTGAAACACCACTACTAATACTTGTTTCGTACGATTAAACTGTTACTTCGCTGACCGTGTGAATAATGTTCAAGAGAGAGGTTGCCCCCTGTCGGTAATACAGCCATGGTATGACGTGGGTTATTCTGCTCGGGTTGCGTTCTAGAGAATAGTGCGATTATTGACGATGTGGCGAGTGGTTTGACGTAAGAACGGGTCTTACCTAGCAGACATGATGGACCCAGGACTCAATAGGCCAATTATGGCTTTGTGAAGTCTCGGTGCTTAACCAATGGGACTTTCCTTTTTGCCACTATGTGCTTTCCCGTGGGGTGTTGGTATTCCCCATCGGGCTTTGGTTCCACAGTCAGGTTTGGGAATATGAGCGATACTAGGATTGTTAGAAGCTCCGTCTTGTAAGCGAGGACAAGGACGAAACAGTCTTGTTTTGTTATGTTCAGGCAAAGGCTTTCTGCGACCCTGTTCGATGATAGAAGTGATAGGAAAGAGTAGGAAAGTGCCGCAATATCGGGCAAGTAACGCAGGAGCCTATGTTTTTGAGTATTGCTTTCTAGAATAACCTTTGCTAAACTAAAGGTAACAATGTTACATACAATTGCGGTGTGCATCTGCTACCGCGACTGGTTTTGTCGAACTTTATTTCCCGTGCAAAGATGGGCTATGGCGTCGGGAAAGCGGAATATTATATGCTTGGACGACCGGAGATGATTCTAGATGGCCGTGGAGAACCAAAGTAAGGACGTAACCTCAAAACCGTTGTACTCTCAAATCGAAGATGCTCTTAGAAGGCAAATCGAATATGGCGACTTGAAGGTAGGTTGTCAGATACCAACAGAACTCGAGCTTATGGAGATGTTCGAGGTGAGTCGGACAACGGTGCGCACAGCCATCGCCAATCTAGTCAATGATGGCTTGCTTTGTCGAGCCCAAGGGCGGGGAACGTTCGTGGTCGATACCAAGCAAACTACGAATGAATCCTTTCGTGAACGCTGTTCTCAGGAAAACATGACCGTCGGTGTAGTGATTGCTGGTCTTTCTGGCTATCAGCCTAGTACGGTGATCCGTGGGATTGAAGCGGCGTTTCGTGTGGATGATTTCAATCTTATGCTTCTCAGTTCGAATATTGATCCTGACATTGAGAAGGAGAATCTAGAAAGATTATTGCGTGCGAACGTTCGAGGGATTATCATCTGGCCGTCAGGTCGCCGAGAAGATGCCGTCAGACGTATTGTCGAGACAAGTAAGATTGTTCCCGTGTTGTTAATTGATTGTTTCTTCCGCGGCATCGATTTACCCTATGTGGTATCTGATAACTACGGTGGTGCGTATGAGGCCGTTGAGCATCTTATTTCCGATGGCTTTCGACGGATCGGGTTTGTGAGCACCACATCGCCCAACGAGCCCGAGATAGTCAGTTCCATTTGCGATCGATATCGGGGATATGTTATGGCCTTAGAGAACAACGGTATAGAGGTCGATGAGAGGCTACTATTCGCGCACTGGCGTTATTCGCAAGGGAAGAGCAGTTTCCCCGAGTATGTGAAGCGGAATCATGTAGATGCGGCCCTTATAGAGAATGATAATGTCTTGGTTCAAGTTGTGAAGGTATGCCAGGAGACAGGTATCAATATTCCAGGCGACTTGAAGATAGTCGGTTTTGATGATTCCCAGGTTCTATCCAACTTGGGTTTTCCGGTGTCTAGTGTGCGGCAACGTTGGTACGATATGGGACTTACTGCGGGACGGATGATGATTAAAATGATCTATGGCGAGCTTGATGCACTTGACCGACAAATTGTCTTACCGACCAAGCTGGTGATCCGGGACTAGTTGTGCAAAAGATGTCCTCTAGACCTGATGTGTACATGGTTTACATAACTACAGAAAGGTGGACATGGACCAGGTTAATTCAGAACAACCGAGGTAAACGCTAAACTGAGAGAAGTCGAATAATCCGGGTTTTGTAAGGTAGGCAGAGAGTATCATACTTCGATACTTAATTCTGGATAAAGATGAAGGTGGGAGACCTATCCGCCGAGCAGATGCCTGTGGCTACTGAGCCCGGTCGACCATGCGATCAAAGTGTACAAGGATGATCTCATTGTGAGAGAGTTCCGAGTCATATGAGGTGAAGTCACTTTATGTAGGATGTGAGGAACCCGGATGTGTTTGGCGGCGAACCCCACGATTACCCGGTTCCCCATCAAGAATGGGAAACAGCGCTTCTGAATTAGGACCAGTTCAGTGGTGAGAGATTCGTATAGGCAGTTGGGCTAGATTAATTGAGGCGCTGATGGCCCAATGCAATTACCGCTATCATGCTCTTTGGAGGTGATAACTACGTTATAGACGAAATTCGCGACGAAGTTGATGAGACTGCAGCTTTGGGGGACCATCTGCCTCCCATTTTATCGAAGACAACGGATGCTTTCCACGGCTTCTTCCGGAATGACCGTGCGTTTAAGGAGAATTGCCCAACAGATCAACGGCAAGAGGATCTGCGATTCGATCAAGAGGGAGGTCTCTTCCAGAGTAAAGAACTATCAAAAGTTGAACTTGATCTTATTGGTTTGTACGATGTGTATCACGGTTGTTGTATCGTAGTTGGTCCTGTTACGTTGGCCGGCGAGCAAGTCGTATTCTATGATGATTTCAGTGGATATAACACTGAAGGGGAACTCGAACGAGTGTGGTGTCTGTTTAACGATAACAGAGGACTACAACTAATCAAGGAAGACTCCTGTACCGTCCGAATGACGCATTCAACGTAGGCTCAGCTGGGATTGCCGGTATTATCGATGAAGAAGGCAAGTTCTGGTTTTTTGCTGGGGTTGCCACAACCAACTTCCATCAGCCAGGGTTTGCCAATAACTATGCCTACCGGCTACATGGTGGTAACCCGGGTTGGACGTTGACGAACGCAGAGAGGACCGAAGGATGGCTTGGCTGAAGTTTGAATTCGATCAGGGTCGCATCACGATACAAACTGATGATGTTGTCGTATACGAAACAGATGATGCTCCTTTCGTATGGTCGGTGGCGTTGCCGTTAGTAGTCTATGGGCGGTCTATGGTGATCAGGTCATTGTTGATTTGGTGAAGGTAACACGATAATGGATGGACCTATGTATAGCAAGGGGAACACAAGATGAGGGGGTAAACCAGATGGCAAAAGATGTTTATAGCACAAAGCGTTACTTGGCTATCGTGTTGATTGTGTCGAGTATGCTTGGGGCACCTGTGGTTGCGGGGAAAACGACGGTGGAGATTTGGACTCCGTACAATACTGGTGTTGCATGCGATGCATTTGTTGCTTTGGTAAATGAGTTTAATGAAACTCATCCGGACATCTATGTGGAGCACTTGGGTATAGCAGGCTTTAAGGCCGACAAATATGTGGTTGGTGTGATTAGCGGCGTACTTCCCAATATTGGATGGACAGCGCCTTCCTGGATTCTCGACCTATATGACACGAAACTGATGGTACCTGTGGATGAGCTGGCTGAGCGGGATGGACTTGATGTCTCTTCCTACTGGCCCTGGGCGTGGCGCAAGAGACTACGCGGTCATCAATGGGGAATGCCCTTTGTTATCGGTTCCGATGCCTTGATCTACAACAGTGATATGTTTGCTTCATCCGCTTTAGCACCTCCGGCCTGGGACTGGACCTGGGATGACTTCCTATCGATTGCTAAGAAGCTGACTATTCCCGATCAGACTTACGGGTTCCAACGCCCGGGTGCGAATTATCAAGTGGTTCAATGGCTCTGGCGCAATGGTGCTAACCTAGTTGCCGAAGACGGTACCAAGGCTACTTTCTCGGACAGCAAGGCGATCGAGGCACTGCAATGGTATGCAGATCTAGGGCTTGTACACAATGTGGTGGGTGGAAACTTTAATGGGGGTACGGCAGGCATGTTTGTGGCTCACTCTGGCTGGTACAATGGGAACAGTCAGTACTGGTCATTCAACGGGGCGACTACGACAACACCGATCCCGGAAGGCGGAGTAAGGGCATGTACATCCTACTACAAGGAGATGGTCCTATTCCGTTCGACACCGGAAGAAGAAGAGGCCTCGTGGACATTCCTCAAGTGGCTGATGGAGCCCGAGCGGATTGCCGAATGGTATGTAGCCACCGGGAATCTGCCAGTTAGTCGGGACATTTTGCTAACTGATACGTACCAAGCCCATCTACAGGACAACCCGTGGTTAGATCCCTTTATTTATGAGTTGGATTATGTAAGGGACCAAATCGACGATAACATTCTGAGCCTTTTTAGCGAAGTAATCCAGGAGGTGTTTCCCGGAAAAACGACGGCCCAAAGTGCGATGGAGGGCATGCAGCTTACAGCACAGGGTAAGCTCGACGAGAGGAAAGAATGACGAAATACTCAATGCTTACGTGTCCTGTAGCTGTTAGCTGTGATGGACTTCAGTCCCCACAGCTTGTACCACAGAACGGGGATATTGCAGACGGAGATACAGATTGGTGTTATATCTTACGGGTTCTCGCATAGGAGTGCCATGGAAGACGATAATAAAACATGACGTGCGGAGGTACGATTAGTTATGAATGGTAAGCTTAGTCAATTTCTGGACGAACATGTTGCCAGTGAAAACGAACTGGAGCAGCGTTTCCGTTACCAGGTTGCATTTGTGAGTGGAATTGCCGAGAAAATGCCGGAGTACCGAGGGCAAATTGAGTCAGCACAACATAAAGCTTCTTCCGCCTTAGAGACTGGGGCTCCCCTGGCGCAAGTATTAGAACAGTTTGAGAGGGACCTAGAATCGCTGCAGTCTGTATGCAAATCTTATGTTGTTCATTATGTGGGTCATGCCCACATCGACATGAATTGGCAATGGGACTGGGCTGAGACAGTGCACCAGAGCTACAAAACCTTTAGAACTGTTTTACGTTTGATGGATGAGTTTCCTGAGTTAACTTTTTCTCAAAGTCAAGCCGTCGTTTACTGGTTGACTGAGAAATATGCACCGGAGATTTTCGAGCAGATTAAAGCCAAAGTGAAAGAAGGACGGTGGGAGATCACCGCTAATACCTGGGTGGAGGGTGATCGGAACCTAAGCTCGGGAGAGGCCCTGGTGCGGCATATTCTGTACTCAAAACAATATATCAAAGATAAGTTTGGCATCGATTACGACGATATTAAAATTGATTGGGAGCCAGACACCTTTGGCCATGCCGCCACAGTGCCTGATTTACTGAACAAGGCGGGGATTAAGTATTATTACTTCTGTCGTTGCAGTGTAGGCCATCCACTATTCTGGTGGGAAGGGCCGAAAGGTGCACGTGTATTAGCTTCGAATAAACAATGGTACAATCACAGTATTTCCCCGGAGGATGCGCTTGAGGTATTGCCCTTTGAGGAACGAACTGGCCTGCGGGACCACTTGGTGGTATACGGAGTAGGTGATCATGGGGGAGGTCCAACTCGTAGGGATATCTTGACCGCGCTGAGGATGCAGCAGTGGCTCTTGTTCCCCACGATCAAGTTTAGCACCTGTCGGGAATTCTTTGACAAAGCTGCAGCCAACGGTGAAGCGATCCCGGTCTACCGTGGGGAGTTAAACTATGTCTTTCCAGGCTGCTATACTTCTCAGAGCAATGTGAAGTATGCAAACCGTAAAGGTGAGAACCTCTGTGGGGAATGTGAGACCTATGCGGTGCTTGGCAATAAGTTGTGTGATCTACCGTATCCTCATGATCAACTAACGCATGCATGGCGCCATGTATTGTTTAATCAGTTCCATGATATTCTGCCAGGTTCCGGTGTACCAGCCACCTATCATTATGCACAGGGTCTATTTCAGGAAACCCGGGCGCAAGCAACGATGGCGGCCATGAGAGCGAAGGACGCCATGATGGCTGCGATCGATACCACAGGAGAGGGCACACCCTTGATCGTCTGGAACCCCTCATTCTGGGCCCGTACCGATAATGTAACCACTACTTTGTGGGATATTCCTCGAAACACCCCGAAGCTGCGGTTAATCGATGCCATCACCGGTGCGGAGGTTCCGGTGGACATCGTTGAACGGGGAAATGCCTGGGGGGTAGATTACCTTGGAATTACCTTTACGGCAAGCGATGTACCAGCAGCCGGATGGCGGGTGTACCATTACCAACCTAAGACCGAGAAGCCCGTACCCTTCGCACCAATAATCCATGAGTTGAAGGAGAAGAGCGCCAGACCAGTTTTGGAAAACAGGTTCTTCCGGGTGGAGTTATCCAAGGACAATGGGGGGCTTATCAGCCTTTACGATAAAAGCGCACAACTAGAACTGGCGGATCCTGATCATCCCTTAGGCGTCTTAGAATATTACCGTGAAGCTCCTCACGGCATGTCTTCTTGGACAATAGGGTCATTATTGGAGCGAGTGCCTCTTGCCGGTGGTACACTACAGAAGCTAGATTGGTGTAGTAAGCCCACCTATTTATGGCAAACCAGTTACCAGGATAGCGAAATATCCGTAAAGGTGAGTCTACCCCTTGATGTTCCGCGCATTGACTTTGAACTGAATGTCGATTGGCGACAATATGGGTCTCCAAAGGTGGGGGTTCCCGGACTTAATGTTGTTTTCCCCGTCAACCTGACTAAGGCCCTAAGTACTAGGGAGATTCCCTTTGGCCATATCGAAAATCCCGATGTTTCTCATGACCTACCGGCGCTGAAATGGTTCAACGTTTCTGGCCAAAGCGCAGAGCGTGATTACAGCTTGGCTCTGCTTAATGACTGCAAGTATGGGCATAACTTTACAGATGGCAAGCTACGTCTGAACTTGCTGCGTAGTAGCTATGACCCGGATCCGGTGACCGAACAAGGACAGCATACCGTAAGATTCTCTTTGTATCCTTACGCCGGTGAATTTGACCCAGCCAAAGTGACACGTATGGCCTTTGACTTTAACATGCCACTCACGGCCGATCAGGCTCCAACCCAGTGTGGCGACTTAGCGAAAAGCTTTACGCTGCTATCCGTAGGTCCGGAAAACGTGATGGTCAGTGGGTTCAAGCAGGCGGAGAATGGAAAAGGTGTGGTCTTAAGATTATATGAAACTGCCAACCAAGAGGTCGATGCTTTGATCCGGTGTGGTTTCTCTTTCAAACGAGCATATCTTTGCGATTTATACGAGAGGCCACTGAAGGAATTAGCTACAGATGGTGATGCGATTAGACTTCAGTTACAAGCGGGCGAACTCGCTAGTTTGTATATCGAATAACGGAAGGATGTGGTGGCTTTGGCCACCACATCCTGCAAATATCCGAGTGGTTTGAAGGTGCTACCAGATCCAATGAGAGAAAACAGATAAAGCATTAGGGATCTGCAAATACGCGTGAAAAGGGGGAATACCAGCACCGGAAGGCGTGCTGCATGATATGAAACGTTCAGAGCTAAACAAGTTTATTGCCAATGCCATATCATTTATGGATCAACACAGCTTTAAGCTACCGCCATTTGCTTTTTGGAGTAGGGAAGAGTGGGAAAGCAAAGGTCACGAGTATGATGAAATTCGGGATAATATGCTCGGGTGGGATGTAACCGACTTTGGCAGTGGTGACTTTGTTAAGATCGGTCTTCTTCTATTCACCCTGAGGAATGGTAATCAGCAAATGCCCAAATATACTAAGCCGTACGCGGAGAAGATCATGATTGTCGAAGAAGGGCAGATCACTCCATTTCACTTTCATCGGTTAAAAATGGAGGACATCATCAACCGCGGCGGTGGCAACTTGCTGGTTCAGCTGTATAATTCCGACGAAAACGAAGCTTTGGCTGATACTCCGGTATCAGTTTTTCAGGACGGAAGAAACTACAAAGCACCAGCAGGGACAATTATCCGACTGACGCCCGGCGAAAGTATTACTCTCATGCCCTATGTTTATCATCAATTCTGGGGCGAAGAGAACACAGGCAAGGTACTGCTCGGTGAAGTGTCCCAGGTAAACGATGATCGAATTGACAACCGTTTCTTAGAGCAGGTGGGACGGTTTCCAACCGTTGAGGAGGATGAACCAGCTCAGTACCTTCTTGTCGGTGAGTATCCACCGGCACAATCCGATTAAAGGGGTGGGCAGTGCCCTATCTTTATGGACATAAAGGTGCTTTTTTACACAGACGATTTGACCCAGGTCGGAGGGGTTAAGTACTTTCGCCTTGTGGCGGGTCGGAAGCCGGTCACGACTTAGAACAGGCACAGGTTTGTCTTTGATGTTCTGCTGAGGGGGGAATGGATATTAGTCCCGCGAACCGGGGTTACTCTTAGCATGACGTTCCTTTACAGAACGCACCGTCCCGACACACCACAAGCCCCAGGACCTGGGTTGGCTACGCAGTTTCCACGGCGGACTATTGACGACCTGTAAACATGGTGGGCTCTTCATCCCTGTTCCGTGGGTGCAAGGTCTTAAACCGGCCAACTGTCTCGTAGAGGCCCGGGTTGAAAGAAGCGGCCCCAAGTGTTGGGAACCCAGGCAGGCGTGCCACGATGATCTAGAGACCAATGTATTAAGTCTGCCAGGTACACAATGGATTACGGAATGATTAGTCGAGTGTAATCAGGTATAACTAGGGGGAGTGTAGGATGCCATTAGTTGACTTAAAGACAGTATTAAGACATGCTCAGGACCATGCATATGCTGTTGGTTCCTTTAATATTACGGGGCTAGACATGATTGAACCCATCCTCGATGCGGCTATGGAATTGGGCTCACCTGTGATCTTGAGTATTGCTGAGGTTCATCTACCGTATGTGGATTTGGAGGAGGCATGTTTTACGGCGGCGGCCAAAGCAGCCAAAGCGCCTGTTCCGGTGGTACTTCATCTTGACCATGGTCTAAGCTTCACCACGATTATGCGGGCAATCCGATTTGGTTGCACGTCGGTCATGTTCGATGGCTCGACTCTTCCCTATGAGGAAAATCTGCGCCAAACCCAGGAGATCGTCAAAATTGCGCACGCGGCTGGGGTTAGCGTTGAGGCGGAACTAGGCCACGTAGGTGGTGGAGAAGGCACCGATGAGGCTTCAACCGCCGATCCATCACTATTTACTGATCCCTGCCAAGCACAGGATTATGTTAGTAGAACGGGGATCGATGCCCTGGCGCCAGCTTTTGGGACGGTGCATGGGTTCTACCGGGGTGAGCCTCAACTTGACTTTAAGAGACTGGAAACAATCCGAGATTTGGTGGGAGTACCGTTAGTGATGCATGGAGGTTCTGGAATCAGTGACCAGGACTACAGACAAGCGATTGCTAAAGGGATCTGCAAGGTGAACGTGTTTACCAATTTTTCGGTGGCTGGAGTACAGGCAGCTTCCAAAGGACTGGGAGCGGGAAGGATCACGCAGCTTCCCGAGCTATTTGGTACAGTAAAAAAAGCGGTTTATGAGACTGTCGCCGACAAGATGAGGGTCTTTGGTTCAGTAAGTCAAGCAGCAAAAGGCTAGTGATCTTGGATCCAGGGTTAATAAGAGAGACTCTTAGGTATCAGAGTTTTGCTGGCTAGCAGCCAAGTTAGGTCGCGTCAGGTTAGGCCTAGCAAAGGCACATTGGTAGGATACCAGTATCGATGCCCTAGGATCTACTGCTGTTATGGATATACCCAATGGTTAAATAAGGATTCCCGCAAACCAAGCCAATACTTAACAGTAAGGCACAGGGATTTCGAATTAACCATATGCAGGCTGATGCAAGAACGTTGATGTATATGTTAGTCCTGTTGACGGTAGATTCAGATGTCAGGATAGTAGAGGTTTTAGAGCCGGTATTACGTTACCGTTGTATATCTAGGTGCGATGGATATATATGTAGTCGACAGAAAGGAGGGAGCGCACCTCCTCCTCGGACTTCAGTCCGAGGTTCTGTGTGCGACTGTTGTGAGTAAGTATGAAGTAGTAGTAGCCGGGCACTTATGTGCCGATTTAATACCATTCTTTTCTCAAGAGGGTACTGCTTCCCTATGCGAGATGGTACAACCCGGTAAGCTTAATCAAGTCGGGCCATTACAGATTAGCACGGGGGGTGTGGTGTCCAACACCGGGGTTGCCTTAATCAAACTTGGCGCCGAAACTAAATTAATGGGGAAAGTCGGTCAGGATCAGCTAGGCATGGCGATTATTGATCATCTTCGACACTATTCCACCGATGTGGAGAGTATGGTCCAGGCAGGGGAAAACACCTCTTACACGATTGTGCTCTCACCAGCGAGTACAGATCGGGTGTTTTTTCATTATCCTGGATGTAATGCCACCTTTACCCTAGATGATATTGACGAAACGATCGTAGCAGACGCCCGCCTAATGCATTTCGGATATCCAACCTTGATGCAGGCTATGTATGAGGATCAAGGACGTGGGTTTATCCGCTTGTTACAAGCCGTGAAGGAACACAAAGTCACCATTTCCCTAGATTTGGCCATGCCTGCCCCAGATAGTGCGGCCTTGCAGGAGGACTGGACCTTGATCTTGGCGCAAGCGTTGCCGTACGTGGACGTCTTTCTGCCCAGTTTCGAAGAATCGTTGCTTCTCCTTCAGCCAGGGAAATATCGTCGCTATTTATCGTTGAGTACTGCGGAGAAGGAGAAGATGATCAAAACCTTGGCTTGTGAGTTAGCCGATCAGTTTGTTCAGTTTGGTGCTAGTATTGTTGGTATTAAGTGTGGTGTCTTGGGGTACCATGTGCAGACTAATCCGGTCATAGACGCAACAAAGATTGGGAAAGGGGCTCCTAGGGATCCAGCCAGTTGGTCCAATCGAAAGCTTTGGTGTGCAAGTTACAAGGCAGACAAGTTTGTCTCGGCCACTGGGGCTGGCGATTGCTCAATTGCAGGGTTCCTAAAAGGCCTGTTATCTGGATGCAACTTGGAGCAAACTGTCAATGCTGCTTGTGCTGTTGGCGCCCAAAACGTTCGGGCCCTCGATGCAACTAGTGGGGTCGGCACTTGGTCGGAGACCCTGGAAATGATAAATGAGGAACGACAGCGTTTTTCTATACGGCTAGGTGAAGCATGGGTCTATGATCCCCAAGGGAAAGTATGGGTAACTGACTGAGTGGCTTGTTAGATGGGAGTTCTTCGGTAGATAATGGCCGGGAGCATAAGTGTTAAGACTCTCTTTCCAATATGCTAAGGCGATCCTGTGTTGAGGGATTATATAGATCGGGTGGAAGTGAGCCTAGGGTGCTAGGGAGTACGAGAGAGAAAAATAGACTATTACGAGAAAGGCGTTGGGTAAAATGAATGACTGGCCAGTCGGGAATTGTCTGGTTCTACTGGTATTGGTTTTCCTAGTTTTTGCGCAGACTGTTGTTGCTGGAAATTGTCCTCCGGAACCGCCGAGTGATTTACTAGTTGACTTCCTGTCCGAACCATTGGGGATCGAAAGTGCTAACCCGCAGTTTTCATGGGTGGTTAATGATGCGGATGCTAACGAGAGACAGACGGCTTACCAAATACTCGTTGCTACGAGCGAGACACTTCTTGACGAAGACAAGGGTGATGTTTGGGATTCGGGCAAAGTCGCCTCATCGGCATCAAGCAATGTTGTTTATGGAGGCAAGGAACTTGCTCCCCGCAGTGCTTACTACTGGAAGGTGAGAACGTGGGACAAGGATGAAGAGATGGGGCCTTACTCAAAGCCGCAGATGTTTGTCACAGCCATGAAAGATGAATGGCAGGGCATACCCATTTGGGCTGATGAATCAGACCCACGTGAAAGCCTAAAGAAGCACTGGTCCGACTATACCATTGAACTAGAGTTTATGATTGTGGAAAACGCAGCGGGTGTTTGGTTTAGGGCCCTCGATCAGAATAACAACTACATGTGGCAGGTAGGGAATTTGCACGGGAATCCCCCGGTACCCGGAGAACCTATACTTAAGACACATGTGTGCACAAACGGCAAGTATGAAGTACTGAAGGAGATTCCACTTGAAGGTATCATTCCTATTGAGCAATTCAAGAATACTTTCCATCGAATGAAGATCGAAGTGCAGCAAGATGAGATCAGGACGTACATCAACGATCAGCTTGTGGATGTAACGGTGGACCAGACCCATGCCTTTGGATTGATTGGTTTTCGAAACGGCGGTACAGAGGAATCGCGAATCAAGAACCTTCATGTGTATAACGACTCCAAGACCCTTGCAAAGGAAGACTTCGCCGATCCGCAAGTCAACCGCTTTACCGGTGGTACAATTGGGGACGGCCAATTGGTCATGGGTAAGGGTGCAAGGGCCCTGTATAGGGCTGAGGAAACCAAACAAGAAAGCGAATTCGTCTTCTTGCGGAAGTCGTTCGACTTGCCGGATAGCCCAATCGACAAAGCCTTTGTCTACGTAACGGCCCAATCGCCCGAAGAGGCGAAACAATATGTCTATCGTTTATATGTTAATGGTTCCTTTGTGGGCGTTGGTCCCGTGCGGGATTATCGTGGTCTTAATCGGTATAACGTTTTTGAGGTCACGGATCTTCTAAACTCTGGTCGTGAAAACGTGATTGCTTCTTTGAACTATGCCAAGAAGGATAAGCGGTTTCTCTGCCAAATGGAAATCCTCTACACTGATGGAACGAGGCAAACCATTTGTTCTGATGGATCCTGGAGGGTACTTGAAGGAAGTGATATCTTCTTGAACGCTGGTAACATCGGTGGTACATACGATGCGAGGCGTGAATACATTGATGCTCGGGAGTATCCTTTTGGGTGGAACAACGTCGGATTTAATGATACTACTTGGGATCTTGCCTGTGCACGCGCGATGATTCCTGGTCTGGTAGCTTCTAGTACCAGAAACATCCGGATGGAGACCATAGAACCCGTCCAGGTCGTGAAAAAAGGAGACAATCACTATTTTGTAGACTTCGGTAAAGCGGTGATTGGTGGTTTGCAGCTCACCGTTGAAGGTGTGGCGGGACAGAATGTAGAAATTCGGCTCGGCGAAGAACTCACCGCCCCGCATACGGTGATGTACCAACTACGGACTGGGAATATGTATCAGGAGACGTGGACCCTGAAAGACGGTCCCCAGACCATTGAGCATTGGGGTATGAGGGTCTTTCGCTATGCAGAGGTAGTAAATGCCGCAGTGGAGACAGGAAGTATCAAGGCATTAGTTCTGAGCTATCCTTTTGATGAGGAAGCAGCCGAGTTTGAGTGCTCCAATAGTGTCTTAAACGACGTCTGGGATCTGTGCAAGTATAGCATTAAAGCTACGTCTCTCGATCTCTATGTCGATACCTTTACCCGAGAACGGCTTCCTTACGAAGGGGATGCCTACATCAACCAGTTATCTCACTATTGTGTTGATCGCGAATTTGCCTTGCCCCGGTATTCCATCGAATACTTGTACTATCGTCCCACCTGGCCGACGGAATACAAGCAGCTGTCAGTTCTAATGGCCTGGGAAGATTATATGTATACCGGGAACAAGGAGTCTTTGGAGCAAAACTACGCCGTTTTGACCACTAAACCGTTGGATTGGTGCATTAATGCCGATGGTTTAGTGGAGAAGCCAATCAAGGACGACTTAATCGATTGGCCCAATAGTCAGCGGGATGGATATGTGTTTACAGATGTAAATACCGTAATTAACTCGATCAACTACAAGGCACTTCGGGACATGGCAAGTATTGCCAGCGTGCTACAACAGCAAGATGATTATGCATATTACACCTCCTTAGCTGACACCTTACAGGATGCAATGAATGAACACCTGTATGATCCTGTCGTAGGAGCCTATCGTGATGGTAGGGGAGTGGACCATTGGGCCACGCACGCTAGCGCCTTTCCGTTAGCCTTTGGTGTTCCCACATCTCAGCAAGCACCGCGGGTGGCCCAGTATCTCGCTCAACGGGGAATGCGGGTCGGCGTGTACGGATCACAGTTTCTGTTACAGGCCTTGTACAACGGAGGCGAGGATCAGGCGGCACTAGATCTAATGTCGGCTAGGACAGGGAATAGCTGGGGTCATATGATTTATGATCTTGGTGCCACCATCGTGACCGAAGCTTGGGATCCGGCTCAGAAACCGAATATGAGCTTCTCCCATGCTTGGGCGTCGGCGCCAGCTAATACAATTGTTCGGGGGATGTTTGGCATCCTTCCCCTAGAGCCAGGATTCTCCGTATTCCAGATAAAACCCCAGTTGGGGGACCTGGAATGGGCCAAGCTCCAGGTGCCAACGATTAAGGGGACGATCAAGGTAGAAGTAGAAAGCACAAATAAGCTATTTGAAATGAAGGTAACTATTCCGACGAATACCGTGGCAACCGTGTTTGTACCGATGCAGAAGGGATCCATCCTGGAATATGATCAAATGGTGCTTGCTGCTGAAATTGCAGGCGGATATGCCATAATAGAGCGTGTGGGCTCAGGGATTCATACATTTACTGTCCGTAAGTAGTGACCATGACGGGTCTCGCGGTGTCTACATCGCGGGACCTATCGTCATCCATTGGCCATGGACATCATCTATCGGCGAAGTCGGCCCCATATCAGGACTAGGTGTGGCGAAGCTGCGTTGTATAGTAGGGGAATGATTTCGTTGTTAAGGTGAAAGCACAAGATGACTCGGCTTCATTGATTAGCATCAGCAGTATACCGGGCGAGCTGAACAGGGAGCGCGAATCTCTACGAAAAAGGCGAAATGTACCGGTGACCAGTTACTCCTTTGACGACGAAAAGTGCTCTATCCACCAAACACGGGTAGGAGCTGGTCACTTCGCTTACTTCGATGTACCCTCACGGCCCCAGATGTCTATAGATGAGGTCAACTTCATCCGCAATCCATCTGCTTACGGGCTGGAGCAGCTGACACAAGGTGAATATCGAGATGGAGCTATGATTCTCCAAAGAGACCCCCATTTGACTGTTAATGCCCTTTTCTGGGATTATCAGATTACGGTTGCTAGTTCCTCCCTATTACGAATCAATTCATCCTGTCCGAAGGTCAACCGCGCTATTATACGAAGTCTCTGACCTAGTCGTTGGTCGGCCACTGCGGGTCCTTGATCAGCTGGTACACCCATTACTAATTGGTTCTAACTCGCAAGTCTGGGTCCTTGCCCATACTTTGCTAGGCATTCGGGAATGCAATCATGGTCGTAATCCAACTCTTTCCTACAAACGATGATACGCTAAACTGGTCATCCTAGTGGACGATATGTAGCGTAGAGAAGGCTTCCAATTATCTTTTTCCCTGTTAACAATTGGTTCAACCGGAATGTCTTGACGCGAGTTGTCATTCGAGATATACTAATAATATAAATTATTTATGTAGTCAGTAATGAAAACGTTGACTGTTGAGCGCTTGCGTACTGGACATGTTGCATATTATTGCGGAGTATATGTTGTTGTCTTTCGCGGTTTGACGATGATGGTGATGCGTGCTCCGTTAGAGGAAGGCCATAGCATCTGATGAAGGCAGTCAACAACGAGGTCCAAATCAGAACTCCGAGTTCTGGCATGTTCATTAATGTTAATGTCTACGTTTGCGGGCAAAGGCTTGATGGTTGTTTATGATTCACTAGACTGAGTGGGAAGGTTAGTCAGAGTGCGGTGGCGTCAACTAGGGGCAGTAATCAAGGATAGGTCGGATGATGCGGAAAGTGTAACTGTTTATGTATAGTGTGGTTCCTTGGGCG
Organism: Limnochordia bacterium; assembly: GCA_023230925.1. NCBI lineage: Bacteria > Bacillati > Bacillota > Limnochordia > Limnochordia bacterium. Next base: position 17,953 of record JALNWK010000029.1, on the reverse strand, counting down.
TTCTGATTAAAGACAACACGAAGGGTGGAACAAAAATGAAAAAGTCTATGTTGGCACTAACGATCTTGATTGCATTACTTGGACTATCGGTTACTGTGTTAGCTATGGAGCCCAACCTGGAGCTAATAGCTGCGAAAGTGACTGAAAAACCGGAAATCGATGGCTTTTTGAACGATGCAGCATGGGTTCAAGCGAGTGAAAAAGGTGCAAAGGTAGTTATGGATCTTGATTCGACGTCGGTTAAACTGACTTCTTATCCGATTGTGACTTATGTTGCCTATGACGATAATGCCCTCTATGTTGGTTATTCTGTCTTTGTTCCCGATGCAAGCAAAATTAAGACGGACGGTGAGAAGGCATGGCAGAACGACGAGGTAGAATTGTTCTTGAAAGTGCCGAGCCAGCCAGATTATAGACATATCTGTGTGGATGCAGGTGGAAAAATCGGTGTCGATGACTCTACCTACCAAGAAGATCCCGTTTTCGCCGGAAAGATCGATTGTACTGTTAAAGTTCATGACGTACGCTGGATTGCCGAACTTGCCATACCCTTTGAGGCATTTGGGGTCACACCCAAGAAGGGTGATACGTGGAAGATTGGGCTCTGTGGATATCAATCAGTCGGCGATTTCTGGTTGACATGGAATGCTACGTATGGTGGTTTTCACAACGAAGCACGTTTCGGGACTCTAGTCTTTGGTGACTGAGACTCCTGGAAGGATACTTGTTTGTGGTATTTGCTATAGCCCAAGGAATTGAGAAGACGAAAAGGGTTGTCCTTCGGATGTCTGCGAAGGGCAACCCTTTTTACCCAAACGGCTGGGCAAAGATATGGAATACTCTGCTGAAGGTAGTAGTCTTCTCGGAAACCAAAGAGCAATTATACATTTTCTTTGCACACTCGAACTCCTAGAATTCGTCTGCTGGAGCTAATGGTGATGTGGCAAACAATTAGCTCAAGTGGTCTTAGCCCGGCGTAGTTATTCTTATTGGCATCTATTCCGGTGGATTTCACTCACGCATTTTGTTTTTCCATTCACTGATCTGATTGGAACCATGGTTTCACATCTTGGAGTGCATCTAAAATACGCTATTGAAGGGTCAAAACGGTCCGCAAATCTTGTGGTAATTGTCTTGACAAGAAGGATCATCCATCCTATACTAAATATACTAGGATTTTTGTTCACAGTAAGAGAAACGTTGCACGCTAAACGGTTGCATAGTAAGGAGCATGATGTTAGAGTCTAGATATCTGACTCAACAAATGTGGCTGATCCTTGATATTCCTACTGGTCTGGTAGTGGCAAGATATACTAAAAGGTCCTTCAATTAGCGGACCTGAACATATTGTTGCATATAGTAGTGTCATTTCCTGCACCGCAATAGCTGAAATTGATTTTCAGGGAGGAAAGCTTATGAAAAGGGGACTAATCTCTGTGATGATGCTTGCGTGTTTACTAGCTAGTACTAGTGCGTTTTGTATGGACGAAGGATCTTACTGTGTCTGGGTTGCTAACAACTGTCAGAAGATCCTGCGAGACCAATTGCCACCGCAAGAGAGAAACATGGCAATCAACTTGGAAGCGGCAAAGAACGAATATGAGGGCGCTCAGGTGATAATCCGCGCTATGGATTCCAAGCTCAGCAACGTTAGTGTGAGTATTAGTGACCTTGTCGATGAGGGAGCGGTGATATCATCTGAGCACATTAGCGTCTATAAACAGCACTATATGCAGATTACGACACCGACAACTGATTTCCCTCCGGGATGGTATCCTGATGCCTTGATCCCGATAACGGCGGATTCCTACTTCGACGTGGAAGCCGGGGTGAATCAAGGAGTCTGGTTAACCGTTAAAATCCCCAAAGGGATACCTGCTGGTTCGTATGAGGGAACGTTAAACATAAGCGGTGATAGTATTGAGGAATCCCTGCCAATTCGACTGAGTGTATGGGATTTTGAGCTGCCAGACGAGAATCATAGTAAGACTTCGTCTGCTACATGGTGGGATCAACTTCTTGTTGGGCACCCAGGTATATATAGAGGAAGCCAAGAGTTTTATGAGCTACTACGCAACTATTACAACTTCTTCCTCGACTATCGCATATCGTCGATGGATTTGCCTATTGACGACAGATATATGGATGGTTATGTGAGCACAGCGGAGCAATACATAAACGATCCGAGAGTAACCAGTTATCGAATACCATACTATACTGATTTAATGAGGACCCATCGACTAGTTAAGAAACTGAAAGACAACGATCTCCTAGAAAAAGGTTTCTTCTATGTTATAGATGAACCGACACCTTCGATGTTTGACTCAATAAACCAGACTGGCAAGAAAATAAAGAGTATAGATCCGGAACTAAAGCATCTTGTAACTATGGATATCAATGAAGCAGTTATGGATTCGGTAAACACTTGGTGCACGATTCTCACTTCGTGGATGGGCGAGTATCCGCAAGTAGCACGTGAGTTGCAGCAAAAGAATGACAATAGCATCTGGTGGTACACTTGCGTCAATCCCAAAAGACCGTTTCCCTCCTACCATATCGACGACTATCTGATCGGAGCAAGAATCCTTTCGTGGATGCAAAAAGCCCATAATGTCGAGGGAAACCTCTATTGGGCCGTCAATATCTACCAGAAGTATGACCTCGATAAAGGATACATCAGTAGGGATATCTGGAATGATCCATTGGCATTTCCAGGTGCGAATGGTGATGGGTATTTAGTATATCCCGGAACCGAATATGGGATAAATGGGCCCATAGGCAGCATCCGGTTAGAGGCAATTCGGGACGGTAACGAAGACTACGAGTACTTGTGGCTTCTCGAGAGAAGAATGGAAGCGGTGGCGAAAGAATTAGGTATTGATTTCGATACAGAAGAAGCTATGCAACCGTATTTCAATAGACTGTTCTCATCCGTAAAATCGTATAACGAGGATCCTGCGGAGCTACTTGAAATCAGAAGGGAAGTAGCACATGAAATCGTCCGTCTAGACAAGAGCCCCAAGTACCTTGTTGAAGTTGATCAACTAGCGGCCGATGGTCCGGTGCTCACCGTATATGTTGAACCTGGAGCGACGCTGCTTATTGATGATGAAGTCTGTGCGACGGATGGAGACAAGGCCGTGATCAAGCTACCATCCTCTGAGGATGTCTACGACGTCAATATCAAGGTAGTGAAGGATAACAAGATAAACACAGTAACGAAACGAATCGCGCCAAGAAGAGGCCGGGTAGAAACCTATCGGCAGAGAATAAGCTACCTTGAGACACGTGAGGAACTTGGGAAGTGGAAATTCCAGAATGTTGAATCCGCCATTTCAGATAGGTTTTCGTCGCAGGGCATTTACTCTATGCAGGTTACCTTTGCACCGAATGTTGATTGGCCGAACATTAAGCTGTCCCATGATAATGGGGGACTTAGCATAACTGATTGGTCTTCATATGAGACCTTTGACTTTGATGTATACAACGAAGAGGAAGGAATTACTGCTCAGATTTATGTGAAGTTCTTTGAGAAGAACGGCAAGGCCTTTGATCGAAACTGGTTCAATGTCTTTAGCAAGAGGCAATCGCATATTTCCATCCCCATTAACGAGATTGAACTTGATGTTTCGAACATGGGATGTGTCGAGATCTGGATGCACAAGACAAATCAGCCTATTACTTTGCACTTCGATAACTTTACGCTGACAAAAGCGCTCGATGCCACCGTTGCACAGGTGCCTATCTGGGGTAATGAGAAGGCCCTAAGTTCCTCGAATATATCATCAAAGGGAGTACGTCTAGCTTGGACCGGAATAGATGATCAAAGTATTGTTCAGACGTACGAAATATATATGAACGGCAGGCTGCTCGATGCTGTGGATGCCAACGTTTCTGAGTATGATGTGGCAGGACTAGAACACGACACTGAGTATGTATTCCACATCGAGGCGCGAAGCGGTACTGGGCACCTCAGTTCAAACGGCCCTGCCACTATAGTTAGAACGGAGAACGATGAGGTTGTATTGAATCTCGCTGTTCTTAGTGACATTCATATTCACTTGAATAACACCAGTATTCCTCATGATACCGTTGTCAGGTTTGAACGGGCGCTAAAAGACTTGAAGACTACACGACCCGACTATGATGCGTTAATTGTCGTTGGTGACTTAACCAGTCATGGCTTGGATGAGGAATATGATGACATGGTTGAAGTTATCAGAAACCACAAAGTTAGCCCGGTATTCTATACCCTAGGGAACCATGAATACTGGAGAGCGCGCATGGATGATACTTACAACATCAACGATGCGAAGTTTCCTAACGGGGAGACCGAGGAAATGACGCATCAAAGGTTTCTCGACAAGACAAACATGCCAGGGATTTACTACGATGAATGGATCACGGGGAAAAATGGGGAGGACTATCATCTAGTTTTCCTTAGTCCCGAGAAGTTTTGGCAGACGGATCAGTCCATCGGTGATAAGGCGTACATTAGCGACGAGCAGATCGACTGGCTGCAAGAGAGACTGGCGGAGGGAGCAGATGCGCATAAGCCAATATTTGTGTTTATCCATCAGCCCCTAGAAAGCACATTATCGGATAGTGATTCTTACAACAGCGTGATTCAAACCGGCAAGATCAATGAGATTCTTGAGCAATTTCCACAGGTGATCCTGTTTAGTGGTCATACCCACTACGATTTGAATAGACCGGGTAACATGTACCAGGAGACCTTTACTACATTTAACACATCGTCTGTGTACTACACAATGGAATCGGATAAGTATCCTGAACGCTCCCAAGGCCTTTACGTGGATGTGTATCACGACAAAGTGGTTGTCCTGGACCGAGAGTTTAGCGATGGGAGTTGGGTAAACGGTGGAGCATATCGCGTGCTCTATCCTCGGGAAGCATCGCCAAAGAAAAAGGCTGCGATCAGAGTATCGAAACAGAAGGTTAGTCTTAATGACACGATAGACGTCACACTATCCAATCTGCCAAGCCCGGTGGGCGCACGTGACTGGATAGGTCTTTATGAAGTCGATCAAGTGCCTGGAGGCGGCATAGGATCAATCTGGTGGCGCTACTTACCCGACCTGGGGATTACCAATGATAGTGGGAGCTTCAGCTTAGAAGTAAGTCGGGGAATGGTGTCGGCAGGTAAAACGTATAAACTGGTTCTGTTCTATAATGATTCGTACGAAGTAGAGGCCCTGGGAACATTTGAGGTTTACGATTCTGAAGAGTAAAGGGACTAGATAAAGACCCTGTTAACCGTTAGGTAGATACGTAAGCTACACAAAAGGTGGTTTCAAGCTCCGGTATCTCAAAGTATGGATGCTGACTTGACATAGGTTGATACCAGTATTTGAGAACAGTACTGAGGGAGGAGGTGTAAGAGCAGAAACGAGGCCGATAGAGCCTCATGATTTAACTATATTGGAACTTTACACTAGGAGGCATAGAACGATGAGTAAGCTAAACCAAAGGTTCGTCAGTAATTCTAGGTTATGTGTACTGCTGGCATTAGCTCTGGCGGTGGTAGTCACTTTTCCTGTTCAGGCAAAAACGAAGGTCCGCTTTGCGATGTGGGGTACAGTTGAGGAAGTTCAGACCTATCAAAAGATCATCGAGAATTTTGAGGCGGATAACCCAGATATCGAGGTGGAGTTTGAGTATTCAAGCTGGGGCGAGTATTGGGATAAGGTGCAAATTCAGATGTTGGGCGGCATTGCACCGGACGTGATCCGTATGAGTGGCGCATACCTGGAACCGTTTGCACTTGATGGGGTCCTACTTAGCATCCAACCGTTCATTGAAAAGGATCAGTTTCCCATTGATACCGATGAGTATTTCGACGTTTCAGGCATCTTTAAGGTAGATGGTAGTTACTATGGCTTGCCAGAGGGCGGTGACATAACGGCCCTTTTCTACAACGAAGATCTCTTTAACGCGGCGGGACTAAATTATCCTTCTGCTGATTGGACCTGGGAGGATCTTCGACATGCCGCAAAGCGATTAACAGTGCATGACGGTAATGAGGTTGAACAGTGGGGTTTTCATACGTTTCTCAATGGCAGTGGGCAGGCAGGTTACCTGAACTTCATCCTGCAGGCAGGCGGTCGAGCACTTAATGATGAGAAGACCATGGCAACCGTGGACACGCCAGAAGTCCATGAAGCTTTGCGTTTCCTACAAGACATGATCCTGGGGGATGGCTCAGCTGCACCTCCAGATGCAGGAGATCATATGGCAATGTTTAGGGCAGGTCAGACTGCTATGTTGACGGCGGTTGTTCCGTTTTGGACAACCTTCTTCGAGGATGCTTCGTTTGATTGGGATATAGCTCCGCTTCCAATGGGAAAACAGCGGGCCTCCACTTACAATTTCTGCGGTTTTAGTATGACCTCAACTACGCAGGAGAGTGAGGCAGGTTGGCGGTTAATGAAGTATTTTGCTGGCCCCGAAGGACAACGGATTCTTGCGCGTAACCGGCAAATGTTACCACCTTTACGCAGTGTGGCTGTTTCGGACGAATTTGTCGATCCGACCCAAAGACCCTATCGGTTACGAGAAGTGATTGAAGTAACAGGGCCCCATATTTATGATTTGCAGTTCACACTGAATTGGTGGGAATGGACAGAAGTTCTCGGTAACGAAGTGATTGAAGTAATGCGGGGTGGGAAGCCAGTCGAGACAGCGATGAAACAAGCGACCGATATTATTAACCAGTATTTAAGCAACCGATAACAAGAAGCAAGGGCCTGCGGTATCACGTGACTGGAAACGATAGGTGAGACTACCTTTGCATGTAGTCTCACTTATCCGAAACAGTCTTGGTACAATGTTGATGTTTTGCAGGGTGCCTAAGTGGGTTGATTGTATCGAAGGCACAAAGGGGATGGTATCATGGCGACAATTCGTGAAGTGGCAGCTTTAGCGGGGGTATCAACTACAACTGTATCGAGGGTGCTAAATGCAAAAGGATCTCAGATTCCGATTAGTGATCGAACAAAAAAGAAGGTCATTGCGGCGGCAATAGAGCTTGGATATGAACCGAATTACATGGCTAAGGGGTTGGTTGGCTGCAAGACTGAGACCATTGGGCTTGTAATGTATGATCTCGCCCATGTATTGCACCCGAATTTTTCTCAGATTGTACATGGTATTGTATCGGCTTTAAGTCAATCAAGCTTTGATTTGATGCTGCTACCCCTAAAGGGCAAACTAAAGCGACGAAATCCTATTCCGTTTTCCGTCGCTTCGTATTATCGACAACATAGGGTGGATGGGATGATCATAGCTGCACAGGAGGTGTCAACAAAGGCGCTACTTGAGCTTCACAGGGAAGAGTGTCCCTTTGTGCTGTTGGGTGCTCATCTTCCTGGTACGAAGCTGCCCTCGGTGCGTGCTAACGTCGAACAAGGAATAAGCGACCTTATTGAACACCTGTTCTCGCTAGGACATCGTCGCATAGGGTTTATCAATGGCCCGGAAGGATTTCGCATTAACGATGAGATGGCCTTGGGTTATCGTAAGGCCTTGTGCCGGAAGGGTCTGTTCGATACGGCTTTGCTGCGTTCTTCAGATTTTACTTCGGAAACAACGCGTAAGCGGACAAAGGAGCTTCTGCAACTTCACGAGCCTCCCACAGCGATTATGGCTGCTGACGATCTAATGGCGATAGAGATTATGAATGTGATTACTGAGGCCGGTCTAACAGTTCCTGGTGATGTGTCAGTGGCGGGCTACGCTGATCTGTCGGTCAGTGGTAACGTGACCCCGCTTCTAACCACTGTTGGTATTCCCATTTCCGAAACCGGCCGACGTGCGGCGCTACTGTTGCTGGAAATCCTGGACAAGAATAACGTTAGACAACCAGTTCAGGTCTTGCCAACGGAGTTGATTGTCCGAGAGTCCACAGGACCAGTCTCCAGATGGGAAGGGAATAGGGTACTAGCCGACCTATCTTGAGGTGTGGAAATAGGTAACAGACGGTTAGACAAGCGTATGGCTCTCGGTTTGCAGAGACATTTTATGACGATCCAAAGAGCGGCTGTTTCATATCCCTAGATCCGCTCAGTCTAGTCTGAGTCTTCAACTTGATCTTCTTCGAAAGTTGGGTGTTTTAGGATAGTTCGCTAATGAGGGCGTAGAAAACAGCTTTCGTATAGCTTTCCAAAGGAGGTGTAACAAAGCTAGGATTACTCTTGCGTGCAAGGCTTGGTAACCATGTGAATGAGTAACTACATTATGCAGGGAGGTACCTGTAGATGCGCTGTAAGAATTGGTTGCGATGTTTAATGGTTGTTTCCCTATTGCTGTCAATACTTGTTCCCGTGTATGCCACTGCAGACTCAGAAGACCTAGAACGGATTACACTTGAAGTAGTACTAACGGGTGGACGGGATCCGAATGTAAACGTAGTACAGGACTACGGCGATATCGTTTGGACGGAGGTTCTGACCCAGGAATTCCAGAAAGAGTACCCTAATGTTGATGTGGTCTTTCGGACTGGAACTCTCGAGCAAACCATTGTATCCATGATCGGCGGAGTCGGTCCAGATATTGTCAATGGCTACGGACCTCAGTTTATTAATATGGGTAGACAAGGCATGTTCATCGACCTACTTCCGCTTCTTGAACGTGATGGGGCATATGAGGAAGTAAAATTATCCTATTGGCCTCCGCAATTTGGGGTTTTCCAGCATCAAGGACGGGTGTTTGCACTACCACAATACCTTAACATATTTGCAATGTACTACAACGCTGATATGTTTGGCTACATGGGTGTACCTGATCCTGAACCTCGAGCTGACCTTAACACAATGGACTGGAGGGAGTTCGAGACGATTGCCAGGAAGCTAACTCAGGATCGTGATGGTGATGGAACACCAGACATATGGGGTTTTAGTAAGGTGCTTACAGTCACCGATCATCTACATTATTGGTTAAAGGCTGCGGGTTCGGACTTCTATGGTAATGAAGAGAAGACGGTAAGTATCCTTGATAATCCGGCGGCAGTGGAAGCGCTGGAATACTTACAGCATTTACGTTGGGAGGCAGAAGTCATGCCACCACCGGGTTCTCCATGGCCTTGGGATGCTTGGAAGCAGGGGAACGTTGCCATCCAGGAATACGGTTCCCATGCACTAGTGGACTACCTAGGCTTACAGAAAGACGGTGCTGCAAAGGTGCCCTTCAAGTGGAATGTGTTTCCGCTGCCAATTGGCCCATCAGGAGAACGCTATACCTTAGCTGCTGATGATGGATATGCGATTAACGGCAATACGAGGCATCCTGAAGAAGCGTACGCTCTGCTCAGATTCCTATCGGGACCGATCGCCAATGAGATTATGGCCAAGTACGTCGCTTTACAGCCGGCTCATCGTGATGTTGCACCTGAATACCTTAACATCATGCGAGAGCTAAATACGCAGGCGTATGACATTAATATTCATGTGTTCACTGATGCTGGTGCCTATGCCATTCCCGAAATAGTCTACGCCGATCACGTCAACGGTGAGACGATTATTAAGGAAGCATATAGCAGAATCTTTGACCAGAACAAACCGGTAGGTCCAACTTGGTTCGAAGCAATCGAACGTTTGAACCGGACGATGGCCTCCATTCCGACAACGAAGGAGGATGTTCAATGGGAGTCAAAACTGGCCACGTTTGAAGATGAAAATGATCTTCGCCGTTGGAAAACTGAAAATGTATTGCTGAGTCTTTCGGATGAGCGTGTAAGTGAAGGAGATTCGGCCCTAAAGGCATTATTTGAAGCGGATGTCGATTTCCCCAATATTCGTTTTGGCATTCTAGACGAAGAACATAGTACTTCACCGGAGTGGTCATCCTATCTGTTCCTAGCATTTGATGTATGGAATGATCATTCTAGCGATATAGATATTTACGTGAAATTCCATCAGATCGGTGGAGCTGCACACGACGGCAACATGGTGACGTTGCCGTCCAAGGAGTGGAAGCAGATCAAGATTCCTTTAGGATTTGTGATGTTGGATCGAACAAAACTAGAGTGCTTCGAGCTTTGGAAATGGAAATACGAGGAGCCTATTACTATCTACTTTGATAACTTCAGGCTGGAGTAAGAGGACAATTGGGTTGAGCCGGGCATGGGATGTGTGTTTAGGCTCAACCTATATTCCGCATCCATACAGAGGGTAAGGCTATGGGCCGACAATAGTGGAAATCATGCCTAGACAGTCGGTGTGAGGTTTAGATGTAGATAAGGATGCAAATTCATTGAATGTGTACATTAGCCTGCTCGGGACCAGACGAAGTTGCAGCATGACTGCGCTATGGAGACTGAAAAGTGTACATGTGGGCGCGAAATCTGGGTTTAGGGCAAGGGGGGTAATGTAAGTGTATAACGCTAGCTGGAGATCCTTAGTTGTGGTGATGGGATTGCTCGCATTTCTTGGAGGGATGGTTGACGTGTCGTGTGCAGATAATTGTGTAGTCTGGGTTCCAGGCAAGCTAGATAAGATCCAAAGAGAGCAGGCGCCGCCCGAGCTGATACTGCCGCCTCTAATTGAGATGGAATCTGCCCAAAATGAGTGGGAGGGCGCTCAATTAATCATTCATGCTGGTGAACGGTTAGAAAGCGTAGAGGTTACAGTAAATCCCCTTGTTCACCGGGAAGGAATAGGACCAGATATTGTGCTTGAGGTCTTTCGACAACACTACGTACATATAACGGAACCAACCTCGGTTTTTCCGACAGGATGGTATCCTGATGCATTGCCGCCCCTGCAAAGCTCGCTATCTGTGGAAGCTGGGCATAATCAGGGGCTTTGGCTGTCGCTTAAAGTGCCGGCAAAGCAGCCTGCGGGTTTGTATGAAGGATCGGTCGTGCTTACTTTGCACAGTAGCAACAATGTACAAGTGTCGGAGATACCGGTTCAGCTAACCGTCTGGGATTTTGCTTTGCCCGATGAGACCCATACGATGAGCGCGTTTGCTCTTTGGGGCGATCAGATTGCCCGTTATTATGGTATTACGCCAGGAAGCCCTCGCTATTGGCAGATGCTCGAACGGTACTATTGGTTCCAGACTGAGTATCGGCTTCCTCCAGATGACCTGCCGATTCCGTATGTGGATCCCGATCAATATGTTCGATCAGCGGAACGCTTCGTGGAGCGTCCTGAAGTTTATAGCTTCCGCATCCCGTTCCGAAACGATCCGGCCGAGACGAAGCAACTAGTAGATTTGCTTCGGGAGAAAGGATGGCTTTCAAAGGGCTATTTCTATCTTGGCGGACTAATTGACGAACCGTCACCGGAGCAGTATCCCTCTGTTCATATGTACGGGCAGCAATTGAAGCAGATCGCCCCGGATGCGCGACATGTTGTAACCATACATCCAGTTGAGCCCTTGTCTGGTGCGGTGGACACTTGGGCTCCTCTCGTGCATTATTATGATCATGAGATGGCTCAGGCAAGGCAGGCCATTGGGGAGCACATGTGGTGGTATACCTGCGTCATGCCCACCAGTCCGTACCCGACATATCATATCGACGATGATCTTATGGGTGCGCGTTTACTATCATGGTTCCAATGGAATTGGGATATTGAGGGTGTTCTTTATTGGTCTACCACCGTTTTTGAAAAATGGACCGGAAGCCGATATGTGCGCCGTGATCCATGGGAGGACCCATTAGCCTTCCCCGGAGCAAACGGCGATGGTTTCCTCCTATATCCTGGTCCCGATGGTCCAGTTGCGTCGTTACGAATAGAGGCGATTCGGGACGGATTAGAGGACTATGAATACCTCTATCTGTTGGAGCAACGATTGGGGGAAACAGCTGCGGAGTTGGGTATGGAGTTAGATTCAGTCCGATTGCGTCAGACGATATCTCTTTTGTTCGATCGGGTGTTTGAGAATGCTCCCTTAGTGGTCGAACGGGATTCCATTGTAGTGGCGGAAGCGCGACGTTTGCTAGCCGATATGATTCTACGTGCCTGTAAGGAGCCTCTAATGCTAATGCAATTGGAGCCACTGACCGAGGATGAGTCCGCTCCGGCATATTCCAAACAGCTCTTAACGCTATGGACCTCGCCTGGTGCAAAGGTCAACGTAAACGATGAAGTGCTAACGTCGATTAGGCAGCATGAAGAAGCTGATTGTTTTGAGTTAGTAGTTGATCGGTATCAGAAGCATACTGTTCGTATTGAACATAATGAGGAATCCCGTCAATTCGTGCTCAGTCAGTCGCACTCTCAAAAGGGTTTGGGGGATCAGACCATCACTGTTCTCACCTCATTTGAGGAAGAAGACGACATCTATCGTCTCATGGCCCAACATGTGGCGTTGAGCCTCACCAACGAGCGCACTAGCAACGGAGATTTTGCCTTGAAAGCGGTTTTCCGCCCAGGGTTTGACTTTCCGAATATACGATTTCCCATCGCAGGGCCGAAGGGCTTTTCACCTAACGATTGGCCGCTTAAGAAATACCTCACTTTTGATGTATGGAATGATGACGTGAATCAAGCACAGATATACGTTAAGTTTCATCAGGTTGGAGGAGCTGCTTACGATAACAACATGGTTATATTGGCCCCACATGAATGGAAGCAAGTTAAAATCCCCTTGGAGTTTGTCAGACTGGATAGGGCACAGTTGCTGAGTGTTGAAATCTGGATGTGGAAGCAGGAAAGTTCCGTCACGCTGTGTTTTGACAACTTTCGCCTAGAGTGATCAGCGATGGCCGTAATGATCTCATTTCCCGTCAGAAGGGGACGTTAAATGGGTAAGCAACAAAGAAATCTAGTTGTTTCGGGTGAGTCATTGGTCTAGTGTTAGTCGCGTTTGCCCTACCCTATCGGGAAGATCATAGTTGCTATGGGGCATGGTTCAAGAGGTAAAGACCTGTTAGGAGACCAGTCTGAAGTGAATAATCCGGATATGGGCAAGTTCAAATGCTGGGCGGTATTGCGCCGGGATGTGCTTCGTATAGTGCATACTTGGCGCAGTCTGCCCAGGATGCAGCGCTCCAGGATGACTTCCCAGTTGATACTGACGAGGACTTTGTCGTACCGGATATCATCTTTCGGCAGATAAAGATTTAGTACTTCACCCAAAGCAGTTGCCTACACTTACAGTTTACGCCGAACTGGGTTGAATGGACCCCGGCTATGGGCAATATGAAGTGGTGGCGATCATGAATGATGAACAACCGGTAGAACGGAGATGGGCCAGTGACATCGATTGCCCCAGTGTTTCTATCCTAATACCTGTCTGCAACATGTTTACCACCGAATCTGGAGCATCCTTAGTACCCGCATGTTCTATGGTCGAGATTCAGCCTGCTGTTGTTCTCCCAATATCCCGGAACTCATTGTTCCTTCTCCAAAGGGGGCGTTTCAGATTCTTGACACAAGATGCCAAAGACCCTATACTAATCATAAATTGTAGTCTGTAGTTGGTGCGAGAAACTCTATATGTTAAAGGAATGCAGGCAATTTGGGCCACCAAGTTTTTCCTACGGTGCTTGATTGGACCTGTGCTCTCAAATAGCGGAAATCGAATTGGAACTGGTAATTCACGGTGTGCCGCTTTATGCCAAATACAATCAATATCGTCTGGTATTAAGTCTTTACTCCAAGACCCTTAGTACTGTTAATAGATAGGTGATATGAAGGTAGACGTTTATTGCTGTTGCGTGTCTAGGTGCTATACAATGGACATAGGTATTGAACCAAATCCTAAATGAGCTGAGCGGAAACCCTGGATACGGGTATTTCCTAGAACTGGCACTCTCGCCGGGAGAAAGGTCAGGTAAGCATATCCTTATAGTCAACGGCATCGAGGATACAAAGGGGATGGTACGATGGCGACGATTCGTGAAGTAGCAGCTTTGGCGGAAGTCTCTACAACAACGGTATCTCGGGTGCTAAATGCGAAAGGTTCTCCGATTCCTATCAGTGACGAGACGAAGAAGAAAGTCATAGCAGCGGCAATAGAACTTGGCTATGAACCCAACTATATGGCTAAAGGCTTGGTTGGCTGCAAAACCGAGACGATTGGTCTTGTGATGTACGATCTTGCCCATGTGTTACACCCAAACTTCTCTCAGATCGTACATGGTATAGTGTCAGCGTTAAGTGAGTCAAGCTTCGACTTGGTGTTATTGCCTCTAAAGGGCAAGATAAAGCGAGCAAATCCAATCCCGTTTTCAGTTGCATCTTATTATAGACAGCGTAGGGTAGACGGTCTGATTGTAGCGGCTCAGGAGGTTTCAACCAAGGCACTATTGGAGCTTCATAAAGAGGAGTGTCCCTTCGTTTTGCTAGGTGCCCACTTGCCTGACACGAGTCTTTCCTCGGTGCGTGCAAACGTTGAAGAAGGTATGGTTACCCTTGTTGAGTACCTGCTGTCTTTAGGACACCGCCGAATTGGGTTCATCAATGGACCCAAGGGATTTCGTATCAACGATGAGATGGGTTTGGGCTATCGCAGGGCTTTGTCAAGGAAGGACCTATTCAATAAAGAGCTCTTACGGTCTTCAGATTTCACCTCCGAGATAACCCGTAAACGGACCGAGGAGCTGCTACAGCTTCCGGAACCTCCCACCGCGATTATAGCTGCTGATGATCTCATGGCCATCGAGGCTATGCATGTGATTGCGGAAGCTGGTCTATCAATACCTAAGGACATATCAGTCGCCGGATATGCTGATTTGCCGGTAACTAGTAACGTGGCTCCTGCCTTGACGACTGTTCGGATTCCGATCTCCGAGACGGGCCAGCGTGCTGCTGAACTCCTATTGGAGATCTTAGATGACAATGATCTCGGGCAACGGGTGCAAGTTTTGCCAACGGAGCTAATAGTGCGAGAGTCAACTGGACCAGTTTCAGATGACTAGGATCTTTGATGGCCCTGATCAGATTTTCCGAATGTTTGGCTGGGCTCGGCACCATTAGCAGTAGTTGTAGGCGCGAGGAACTCAAGGAGACCCTGAAATGAGTGACTCCGTAAGCTTGACAGGGCAGCGTTTCTCCTGTACACTTAGCAGTATATGAATTTTAGATCAATCAAAGACTAGGAAAGGAAGTAGTAACTGCACTGATTGGCATAGAGAGCCATTGGTTGGTGGAAAATGGCCCAATCAACAGTGAACTCGTCCTGGAGTCGTCATTGTGAAGGAACTAGTAGCAATGATCGGTGTCCGCCGTTATGGACTTGAGTGAGTCAACGTCTTGTTGGCTAAAAAGAGTGGTACCGCGGAAGTCACCTTTCGTCTCTTGGTAGGAGATGAAAGGTTTTTTTGTTGTCCGGGATAACTTGATGCTAATAACGGAGTGATATCATGGAAATGATAGACAAGACAGTCGGGGCGTTTTTGGACGAGGTAGCAAGGAAGTACCCCGACCATGACGCAGTGGTCTATCCTATAGAAGGAATTCGATACACCTATGCGGAGTTTAACGAGATGTGTAATCGGATTGCTCGTGGCCTCATGGCGATTGGTGTTCGCAAAGGTGAACATGTTTCGATTTGGGCGACTAACCGGGTTGAATGGCTCTTGCTCCAATTTGCAACGGCGAAAATCGGCGCGGTTTTAGTTACGGTAAATACGAACTACAAAGTATACGAACTGGAATACTTGCTTAAACAGTCAGATACCGAATCCTTTTTCCTGATAGACGGTTTTAAGGATGTGGATTACGTCAAAACACTGTATCGTCTAGTTCCGGAACTGCGTGAAAGCGAGCCCGGTAAAGTAAAGTCTGAACGTTTAAAAAGGCTAAGACGCGTAGTTTACATAGGTGACAAGCCCGCCCCCAAAGGTATGTTACACTGGAGCCAGTTGCTTGAGCTTTCCGAGGAGGTATCTGAGGAGGAGTTTCTACAGCGTCAGTCCTCCCTTGATGTTCATGATGTGGTTAACATGCAGTATACCTCTGGCACCACGGGTTTTCCTAAAGGGGTACAGCTTACACACTACAACATCCTAAATAATGGTAAGGCAATCGGGGATTGTATGAATTTTACTACCAAAGACCGTTTGTGTATTCCTGTACCGCTCTTTCATTGCTTTGGCTGTGTTCTAGGAGTCATGGCTTGTGTTACCCACGCTTCAACTATGGTACCAGTGGATTATTTCCGACCTAAATGGGTGCTCGAGGCGCTCTCGAAGGAACGATGTACTGCTATTCATGGCGTGCCCACCATGTTTATCGCTGTTCTGGGGCATCCTGACTTTGACAAATACGATCTAAGTAACCTAAGGACCGGGATTATGGCTGGTTCTACGTGCCCGACCGAAGTAATGAAGGCAGCGATCAACAGGATGGGTGTCAGAGAAATTACCAGTGCCTATGGTCAGACTGAAGCATCACCGGTAATTACACAAACAAGGACCACTGACCCAGTTGATATACGGATAACTACTGTTGGACGTGTTTTGCCTAGTGTTGAGGCCAAAATTGTTGATGTTGAGACCAGGCAGGAGGTTCCAGCGGGTGTACAAGGAGAGGTTTGCACCCGGGGTTATCATGTTATGAAAGGTTATTACAATATGCCCGAGGCTACTGCCCAGGTAATTGACGAAGACGGATGGTTGTATACCGGCGATTTAGGCGTGCAGACCGAGGATGGGTACTTCACGATTACAGGAAGAGCCAAAGACATGATTATTCGCGGTGGTGAAAATATCTATCCAAGGGAAATCGAGGAGTTCTTATATACCCATCCTAGTATTAGTGATGTGCAAGTTGTAGGAGTTCCTGATGCAAACTACGGGGAAGAAATCATGGCCTTTGTCTGTTTGAAGGAAGGGCATTCCTGTACAGAAGAAGAGATTCAGCAGTACGTAAAAGAGAATATGGCACGACACAAGGTACCCAGATATGTTCGCTTTGTAACCGAATATCCCACTACGGCAAGTGGAAAGGTGCAGAAATATAAGCTACGGGAAATGGGCGTGGAGCTTTTGAGGCTTCACGATGAAACCCGTGTTGAGACGGCTTGAAGGATGAAAGGAGACGCCTAGGCGTCTCCTTCCTTTATATGACCTCATTAATTTCGCCCTTCAGCGCCTCAGAGGACTGCATACCGATCAATCGCTTTACGATTTGTCCATCTTTGAAAATGGCAAGGGTCGGGATCGACATGACCTTGTATTGGGTGGCTAGCTCTTGATTTTCATCCACGTTGACTTTGGCCACCTTTAGCTCCTCTTGGGTGTAGGCTTTGGCGATTTCCTCAATAATCGGGGCAATCATGCGACATGGACCGCACCAAGGGGCCCAAAAATCGACGAGTACCGGTGTCTTTGAAGACAGAACCTCATTTTGAAAAGCATCGTTTGTTAGCTCAATGACCTTGTTTCCCATGTTATGACCTCCTAAGTGAGTTGGCTGAATATTTTGGCAAAACGGTTCTTGACTTCCTCAAGTTCCTTGCCTGCTGCAAGTTCCATGGCCATGCACTCTGCAAGATGATCGCAAGCAAAGGTAATTCCTACTTGGGTAATGGCAGCTTTTAGTGCCGCTAGCTGCACGGCGACTTCTTCGCAACTACGGTCCTCTTCTACCATTTTGCAGACGCCCCGGGCCTGGCCCTCGATGCGTTTTAATCGACCGATGATTTGCCGCTTAAATTCAGGGCGGAGTTTCTCATCTAAACTTATGCTACCCAAGCTTTCATCACCTCCCCTGCCCGCCACATCTAACCATACCCCGTATGGTATATATAAAGTATAGTTTACCACGCGCCAGTTGTCAAGACCCTAGATCAAATTTGGTCGGTGCACCCATGCAGGAAATGGATTACTCCCTATATTGTACCGTGTTCGGAGGATATCTGTATTTGATAATATAAAAGTGAACCACTTGGGGCAGAAATTATAACATAAAAGTGATCCACTTCAACCACAATCTGCTATCCTTGATCAGTACCCAAACCAATCAGGGAGCAGGTGAAC
>JALNWK010000028.1 GCA_023230925.1 Limnochordia bacterium | reverse complement strand
CTTATCTCCTATATTGGAGATTGAGCCTCTCGATCCCTTCTTTTCCCTTCTCTCTCATGGGACCCGCGGTATCCGTCGCGTTCGCGATCACCTACCTGAACCCGTAAATTCTTGACTCATACGCGGAATTGTCTGGGGATGTGGCTTCACCGGAGCCGATTTCCCCTACGTGGGGCAACTAGCCAAGACAGATGTTGAATGTTTTGCAGATATGCTAATGCAACGCAGATAAACTTAGCTTCGCTCAAGCAATACTATCCAAGTCAATGTAGCCTTCTATGCACAGTTTGTCTTTGGTGTCCTTGGCCTTTGTTGAAGCTAAACTGGCTAGGTTAATCAGATTGCAGATGGCCGAGACGGGATTATCCAGACTTACCTGTCCCCTTCGTCCGCCCGAGACTCCAACCGCCACACTGACCTGTACCTCCCTTGAGTAGGCGATGGATGAAATCCGTCTTTGCAGATGCATGCAGAATCGCTTGCAGGTTGCTTCATCGTAGGTAGTTACCACCGCGAATTCATCACCACCGTATCTGCATAGGTAGGCATCCCTAGGTATACTATGTTTTAACGTCTGGGCCATCTCCTTTAAGACATTATCACCTACTGTATGACCATAGCCCTTGTTAATTTGTCCGAAATTGTCCACGTCGATGAAAACTATGGAGATCTCCTGTCCTTTTCTGATCAGAGTCTCAGCACTAGAGTACAGATAACTGCTATTATACAGGCCGGTAAGGGGATCAAAATATGTACTAATCTCTGTAGCGAGGACGTTTCTTTCTAGCATTCCCACCAGTTCTTGCTCGTCCATTACCAACAGGGCACCGGCATCACAATGATCGAAGACATTCTGAGCACCCCAGATGGACTCCCGTAATGATAGCGTTGGGTAGCGTTTTACTGATGTATCGGCAATGATCCTATTCGGGTGTGCATCCAACAGCTCCTTGTAGGTTACAACACCGATAGGAGCACCTTGATCCAATACCGGAAAGTAGTCCTGTTTCCTATTTAACGAAAGCTCAATGGCCTTTTGAACACTATCAAGGAGGTTGAGTCTTTCGAAATCAGTTCGCATAATTTGGCTAACACGTTTGATCATAGCTCAATGGACTTGCTGATTTGCAGAGTGATACTCATCTGGGCTTTGATGATTGTTTTTTCGTCAGCAAGTCGACTCCCTTCATCTAGAATGGTTGATACCAGCTTCTCCTTCGGAAGTAGGTTCAATAGTGATTTCTTTATAACTAGGGCCTCGATTATCGGATGATCAAATCGCTCGATCACGTATTGATCCGGTGATAGAATATCTACCATTCTACGCGCCGCTTCGGGCCCAATTGGTGCCTTTCTTCCGACAATCAAGACATCCTGCATCGGCGGCATCTCAAATTCGGAGAAGCGCATGTTAATCTCGGCTCGTTTGGAGTACCCTGAACTCTTATTCATACGTAACATACCTCTCTTTGTTTGAAGAAACATATATATACTGCTACTAGACGTTCCAGTGCTAACTTAATTGAACTCGAACCTCTGAAGTTGCTTGAGATAATCAGTACCACATGCGCCGTTGTATTACTACACATAGTACCAATTCCTGGGCACGATGTAATTTAATTTAATTCTACTATACCGGTTCTGATTGGTTTGTGCAACTTTGTTTATTAATGCAAGAAAAACACTATTTGAGCCAAACAACCTTCGATTGAGTACACTAAGTCAAGATAGATCTAACGCACGGTTTGCGGAGTTCTATTGTTTTGCGACAAAAGGGAAAAGGCTATTTGCGGAGGAGAGTTCTAGAGTAGGCAAAAGGCCCGGTGATGATGCACCGAGCCTTTTGTATAGCAGATTATTTCATGCCAAACATCTGCTCTTTTAGGTCCAGGTAGTATAGGTAATTCTCCGGTGTAACATCCGGAGGACAACGGTGATCGCAGAAAGGAATATATCCTCCCCTTTCCACAAGAGGGACCAGGGATTCCATGTATTTCTTGATTGCCTCTTTGCCCTTGATCAGCTGAATCTTATCGAAACCACCCATGATCCGTAGGTCCTTCCCATATTCGTCAAAGAGCTCCTTGGGATGGCTGCAGCTGTTTACCTCAAAGGGGAAGAGACAGTTAATGCCCGATTGTAGCATGTATGGCAGAATAGGCCTGACGTCCCCGTCACAGTCCACGTACCAGATATCAATACTGTATTGCTTGAGTTTCTTGTTGATTCTTTCGTAGCGAGGTACTACTATATTCTTGAAGAAATCCAAGGAAACCAAGGGGCCATGGCTAAAACAGATATCCTCCCAACCCCCGGCATAGTCAAAGTCTATGTGGGGTAGCACTTGGTCTAGGAAGTCTTCTACCAACAAGCCGGCGGTCTCAACCATATCCTCAACCATATCAGGATAGTCGTAACAGGCATAGGCCAATCCTTCGACGGTAAGCATGTCCCTGATTTTGCCAATCATTGATCCACACCAGACCCCCAAAGGATAGTCTCGGTCTTCGGGATGCCTCTTCTTTAAGGCTTCGATATCTACTTTCCTGGCAGGATCATCCCGGCGGAACCGCTCTTCCTTAACCTTCTTCCAATCATCTGGGGTCTCGATAGAAGAGCCAATGAATCTAGGAATCGTTTCTCTGCCCTGCTTGGGAACCTCCACTAGTAGTCCGTCCCCGTTAATCATGATTTTGGTGGTCGGCGTCTCTCTAATGAGCTCATTAGCAAAGCCTGGTGAAAGCCAGATGTTACCACCGACCATTTCGATGCGATCAAAATTGAAAAAGAGATCTGCTGCTGCATTGTGCGTGATGTTGTTATCTCGAAAGATGTCCCATTCCCGGAAGTTGTCGTCCCAATAACCGAATTCCATATTGAAAGTGCGGTCAACGGGCTTGTAGTGCATCTGGTTATTAAACCGCTCCCGGTCTGTCATGGTACCCTTCCATTTATCGCGACATGGTGTGATGGACATGATGAAACCTCCCGATGCAAGATGCACGAAATAGCATAATCATGATATAATTATACTACGTTAACAATCCGGTTTCATTAGGACAACTTGCGAAAAAATATACAGATCTTGCTGGGGGTTGTAAGATGGGAAATGTGGTCTATGTGCAAGATAGGTCCTGGAGTGCCTATCATACTGCCGCAGGGGTAGCCCGATCACTCTTCTACTATGTGGAAGCTGGCGGACATTTTTGGACTGATACTAAGTATCGTACAAAAAGGCAAGATCTAAATAGTATGCTCTTGGTTTACACCCTAAAGGGCAAGGGTTATCTGGAATACCGGGGTAGCTCCTATACTCTTACAGAGGGGTATGGGTTTTTAATCAACTGCATGGATGAGCAGGTCTATTATACGGATACCAAAGAGCTATGGGAGATCCTTTGGGTGCATTTCAATGGCAGTGAAAGTGCTGGATACATCGAGCGGATCTACCAAACGCTCGGTCCATTATTTTACGCGCCACAATCCAGCGTTATACCGACAAACATCAGATCGATTCATACCCTACTTAACGCCAGGGATCCCCGCTTGGATATACAAGGGTCCTGCCTAATCGTCCAAATACTTACCGAGCTGCTACTTAGGACCTTCATTGACGACGATGGTAGCGCTCTGCCTCCCCTTGTTGAGACCGTAATTAAAAAACTAGAGAATGAATATAATAAACCGCTGAATCTGGACAATATCGCTCGGAGTGTAGGGGTCAGCAAGTATCACCTATCCCGTACCTTCAAGAAACATACCGGATTTAGTCCCTATGAGTATCTACTGAACTACCGGCTCACCCGGGGTAAGACACTGCTGCAACATACAGACTTGCCAGTGGAGGAAATAGCTTATCGGGTTGGGTTTAGTAGTTCCAGTCACTTCATCAGGATGTTCCGGAAGTACGAGGAAATGACACCGCTACAGTTTCGAAAACGGTCAATGTAGGGATAGTTATGTAGAGTAAGTAGGTGCTAGGCTCTTCAACCTAGCCAAGCTGGCTAGGTTGAAGAACAAGTAAACACCAGATTATGCTGTGTTACTTAAGACTCTGATTGCCCTCTGTCGAATCCGGATCCTGGGTATATACCGTACCGTTTTTGACCCAGATCTGAGCGTTTTCATCCTGCCTATGCGTAAGGTGCATTGTATAGCTAAGTTTGTCATCGCTAGGCTTGTATGTTGATTTGCTATTCTCTTCTGTATCGTCGATGATAGCAATTATCTCCGCGTAGTTTTCAATGTACTCCTCAAGGACTGTCTCTGTGTCGTCAAAAGCTAGTGATACTGGATACTTGCCGTCCCCTTCGAATGCTTTGTACATCTCCAGTCCCAATGCGATTGCTCGGCCGCTACTTTCAAGTGCTGCAATGCGTGCACGCTTTTGGAGTCCCGTATAACTGGGAATAGCAATAGCGGCGAGAATGCCCAATACAACGATGACGATTAATAGTTCAGCAATGGTGAATCCGTCTTCACCCTTTGAGCGGAAAAGTTTGAACATAAATGATTCCTCCCTTGTGCTTTCTGGTATATTGTTATTAACCTCTGAATGTTTCTTGAGGATAATACCCCCCTTTCTTACACACTGAACGATCAGAAAAACCGACCGAGACCTCGGCCGGTTTCACTACTAGCTCAACCTGATCTTAAGTGACCACATACAATCAGGGTTCATCGCTTCCGAAGGTAGGATTGAATAACAGTTTTTTCCTGGCTTATACAGGTTCAATTGTATCATATCTGTCTTGGCGTGGACAAGACCTTCCCCACAGTTTTTAGAGCCCACTTAATTATACTACTATTCTTTTACTCTGGTTACCTTATCCGGTTAAGGGCTCAGAGCTTTGTGTAGATCTACCGCTCTTTCATTGCAACAGGTCTGGTGGTGGTTACATAGCCTAGCCATAGGACAATTGCCGCTTCTGTCGCTTCTTGACAAGAAGTGACCAGTGGTCTACACTACTTGACGAAGGCACTTCCTAATCGCCGCCAGGTTGCATAAATTAGCGGTATATCTTCTACGATCAAAGTTTTCCAATGAAACAGTTCCCATTAGGAACAAAGCCTTGCTAGAATAACGCTTGCACCGATCACACGAAGACTGTGTGTATGTTGAACACGGTGAATTCGTGGGCATCTGCACGTTTTGGAAAGGGATACATCTTGAACGCGGTCAAAATCACTTTTCTCGAGCTGTTGCGGTTTTTCCTGCCGTTGGGAGCGACTCCCTTTTTGATTGCTTCCACTCACTCTATTGTCGATGGAGCATTGGCTCGCTTACCTAATCCGGAGACTAACTTGGCTGTTTTCGGCATCGTCAAGTCTTTGACAAATGTGGTGAAAGCGCCGGAGTTAATGTCTACACAGGTGTTCTTAGCCTTTGTAGATGATAAGGATAGTTATCGTTTGATTCGTAAGTTTAACTGGTCAGTGGTTTTACTTATTTCCTCATTACTAATGCTGCTGGGTTATACTCCTTTGGGGGGATTTGTGTTGCAGCAGGTCTTTAAGATTCAAAGCCAAACCCAGCTTGAACTTGCCTACCGTGCCATGAGAATTGTAGCCTTTCTTCCTTTGGTCGAGACCTTGCGCAACTCTTACCAGGGTATGGCCGTTGGATTGGCCCGAACCGGTATTATGGCCGTTGCAACGGGTCTACGGGTGATCTTGATATCCTTATTCCTATCATGGGTGGTTGCTGGCCAGTTCTTCCCTGGGATCGTTGCGGGAAGCTTAGTGTGGGTGGCTGGGATCGGCCTTGAGCTGGTGGTTATCGTCAGCTATGTTGTATGTTCCTTTGGTTCCTTGGATCGAGCTGTAGCAACCCTTCCATCGAAGGAAAACAGCAATCTGTCTATGGGTCTGGTGCGTTCCTTTTTCATTCCCTTGGGGATTATGAGTGTTTTAGCAGCTTTGATTCCGTCGGTGATCCAGGCCGGTATCTCAAGGTTCTCCCTATCTCCTATGGAACACCTGGCGGGATATGGTGTTGCTTTAGGTTTGATGACGATTATCACCGGTCCTATTCGTTCTTTGCATCAGTGTGTATTGGTATACGGTGCCGATGAAAATGGTGTTGTCCGTCGCTTCTGTTTGTTTGTAGGTGTTTTGTTTACCCTAGTGACTGTGCTGCTATCCCAAACACCTGTAGGTGATTGGGTAATTGGTGAGATAATTGGTGTGTCTCCTGAGGTAACGAAGATAGCCCGAGGGGTCTTGGGTGTGTTTGCCTTCTTCCCCATTGCCTGTGCCTGGCGAGAGTTTTATTGGGGCATGATCATGAGAAATCGTAGTACAGGGATCATTGGACGGGCAAAGACGGCAAACCTAGCAGCAGTTGTTGGGGCCTTAGTGCTTAGTCTGGCTCTATCGGTGCATCCGGCCTTAGCTGGAGCCATTGCCTTTACCAGTGGGGAAATTGTGGAGAGCCTGGTAATCTGGCATCATGCTACCGAACGAAGGACCTTGTCCCGCAACCAAACGGTTGAGGAAAAGGCATGAAGAATAGTGTTCGTCTTATTTCCGCTGCATAAACTGATCAAGGCCTTGCATAAAATCATCGACTAACGGTAACATACCGACCCGTCGCACCCGGCAACCAGTGCCAGCGATCAAAGGTGCGATTATATCTTGTACCTTACTGCTTGTGGTGAAAATGTGTTCGGGAATAAACCCCACTTCCTCAAGGGTGGTAACGAATCTTGCTTCGATAGGTTCTTCGTTGTTGTGATCCGCCAGAAGCTCAAAGTTCACCGCTTTTCCCGTATCTGCGTTCATGATCACGAATATCTGAGGAAAGATTGGTCGTCCTCGGTCCGTAGAAATACAACAGGATGTTATCCACCGTAGGTCGACACAGAAACAGGAATTTGTCTTACAGGGGAGGCTCCTGAGCCGACGGGCTCGAGGAGTATTCTTGAATCTGAAAGATGGCGCACTACAGTCTGCAGCTAGCGGAGATGTGACCCACTCATCGGACCATGTTAGGCGATTGTTGAGGGTTTGGGCCATACGTACGAAGTACGTTCCATAGATGCCGTTATACGCAAACCGACAGGGTTTATCCTTGTTTTTAAGCACGATATCCAGTGTCTGAGTAAGGATATGGGTCAGCAGAATGATCTCTTCATGGTCAAGTGTGATGGGCGGGCTTCCAGGTACATGGCTACGGAATTGGGGCCATGCGTCCCGTTCCCAAGGATTCAGTCCGATCTGCTCAAGAATCGCTATGTCCTCTGGGGTGAGGAATTCATGGGTGGACAAAACGGCAATAATGGCATTCATTTTTAATAAAACGTGGGTAGACTCTTCTGACCCCGGGGTGTTATCCAGAAGCATTTGGTGTTGCTCCAGGGGCTTTTCCCCCCGATAGATAATCAAACCGAAGGTGTTCTCGGCGGCACCGAGGATACAACAGTAGTTGATCCCTTTAGTTTTCGGGTCTTGCACACCAAACAGATGGGTATCGTCAAAATACTGCCAAGGCCTTTGGGTAAAGTAATCATCCGCCGCCTTGAACAAGGCTAGCCAAAGTCTTTTGTTTGTCTTCGGTTTTTGCCCAGCATTCATCGGAATCATCCCACCTATGAAATTGTCCTAGTCCAAGATAGTCTGCAGTTGTGTTAGTAATTCATCGGGTAGAACAACGCCGGAGGCTTTTGCATTCTGCGCCACCTGTTCAGGGGTTCTTGCTCCTACAATGGCACTACTGATAATCGGTAAGCGGAGGATCCATCCAAGGGCCAACTCGATCATGGTTAGATCGTATTGTGCGGCCAATGCCGATAGCTTCTCTACTTTGAGCAGGTTTTCCTCTGTCAGTACCCGTTGTACAAATTGTTTTGCATTCTCCTCCGTGGCCCGGGAATTCGTCGGAATAGTCTTTCCCCTTCGGTATTTCCCGGTCAGGACACCTTGTGCTAAGGGCGAGTAGACAATCTGGCCGATCCCTTCCTGGGTACAGAGAGGTACGATCTCAGATTCAATATCCCGTTGTAGCATGTTATAGCAGGGCTGATTCGATATGATCGGATGCAGGTTCAGTGTTTTGGCCATGCCAAGGGCACTGGTAATCTGCGCAGGGGTCCACTGACTAACGCCAACATAAAGTACCTTGCCCTGGGTGACTAAGTCATCTAAGGCGCGCAAGGTTTCATCTAGAGGCACTTCTGGGTCGTAGCGATGGCATTGGTAAAGATCGATGTAGTCAGTCCGCAACCGTTTCAAGGAAGCATGGCACTGCTCCATGATATGTTTGCGAGACAGTCCTCGGTCATTGGGACCCTCACCCATAGGAAAGAACACTTTCGTAGCAAGGACATAGGATTCCCGGGGAAACTGTCTTAAAGTCTTACCAAGGATTTGCTCGGCCGCTCCTCGATGATAGACATTAGCGGTATCAAAGAAGTTGATCCCTAGCTCATAGGCTTTGCGGATACAGTCCATCGCGGTAGTCTCATCTACATATCCACCATAGGTAAGCCAGCTGCCCAGCCCAATCTCGCTTACCTTCAAACCACTCTTACCGACACTCCGATAACGCACAAGAACCCCCCTGTCAAGATACTATAATAAAGCAGCGCGTTTTTAAAGCCCCACTCTTAGAGAATTCGCTATTGGTGTCAGTAATCCTTGTTCAAACTTGCCTATGTCATCGCCCGGGGAGTTTCTATCTTGGGGTGATGCACGTTGGGCGTTGCTTTGGAAAAGCGTTCTTGTTCGGTGTCGGTACTATCGCTATTTGACGGACCAGATTTGGCAAGTCCTAGCATGGCCCGATCGAACTCAGCAGCCAATTCCTGCACCTCAGGATTCTGATAGTCCCCTCCGGATCTATCCCACGCCGAGTGCATCCTACGCCGAATTTGTTCTATTTCCCCGGCGTGTTTTCTTGAATTGTTCACGGTACCTGGAACCTCCCGTAGAAATAAATGTCTTGTGTATGGATATCTTAAGTACGCACACAATTGCCATTATAGCTATTCTGTGGTGCAAGGGCAAGACCTAAAATGTCGAATGTTGGATCGAAGTTTGCAGTATTCTAGCAAAGCATTGTCTCCTATGGTTTTAGATTCGAAAAATCATGCTAAGGTCCTAGATCCTAGGTGGAAACCGGACCCATACGCCTTCAGCAAATGACAAGGAACAAGGAACCAAGGCCCTTGTTTACTGCTTGTGGACACCTTTGACCTAGGTATAGCTACCTGGTATTATTGAGGTAACTAGAACTTCTTAGGGTGGGTGTGGTGCGGTGACAACCATTGATGAGGCCTTGGAGCTTTGTGTCCTTGCGGGTGCCCTGCTTTTGGGTAGTAATGCGGAAATTGATCGGACGGAATCGACCATCGCCAAGATGGCTAAAGCTGTCGGGATGAAGGAAGCGGAGGTTTTTGCTACGCCTACAGGCTTTGTGGTGACCCTTGAGGATCAAAATGGGAATAGCAAAACTCAGGTGCGGCGGATCACTAATACCGGGAATAACCTTAGTGTGTTGGATGAAGTAAATGGGGTATCCCGAAGTCTTGCCCAAGGCAAGGTATCGGCTACAGAGGCGAGGGCTCTACTGCGGGCAGTTTCGGACAAGAAACCTAGTCACAGAGGTTGGATTGCTCTAAACGTTGGAATCGCGTCAGGTAGCATCACCTATCTTTTGGGAGGCGGCCTAAGCGACCTTGGGATTGTATGTTTAATCAGTATGACCGCCTATCTGATTAGCGCCGGGTTGGAACGGGTGGGACGATATCGGATCTTGAGTATTGCCACCGGGGCCGTATGGATCACAGCTTGGGTGCTCATCAGTAGTCAATTTATCGAAGGATTATCCATAGAGACTGACATAGTTGGGGCATTAATGTTCTATGTTCCGGGTATTACCATTACCAATGGTATCCGGGATATTACATCGGGCAACCTGATTTCCGGGGCCGCCCGGCTTTTGGATGCGCTCCTTGTAGCGTTAACTCTGGCTTTTGGGGTTGGTTTGGTCTTGAGTCTGGGAACGAAGGTGGCGATATTCTGATGGATTATCTCATTCAGCTCTTGCTAGCTGGGACCACCGCAATCGGTTTCGGACAGTTGTACGGGGTGCCTAGACGCCTTACTTTCTGGGTAGCTGTGCCAAGTGCTCTAGGGTGGCTAGTTATTATTGTCGCTAAGGCTATTGGAGCCAGTGAACTAGTGGCGTTTTTTGCCTCTTCCACGGTGATCGGCATCTCAGGCGAATTGATGGCTCGCCGATTTCATGCCCCTGCTTCTCTGTTTATCATCCCGGGTATCTTTGTCTTAGTTCCCGGTGCCAATGCTTACCAAGCGATGCTGTGTTTCATCCAGAGAGATTACGAAGGTGGTGTTATTGAAGCAGTAATCACCATGCTTCTTGCCACCGCGATCGCCATGGGACTCATAGTTGCTAACGCTATTATCTACTTGCGGCGTCGTTGAGTTTGAAAAGAGCATCCAGCTACACCCTTGCAGAGCGTGTAGCTGGATGCTTATTTCAGTGTTTAAGTGCGAAATACCAGATCCAATACAGCGTGGCGGGGTTGATCGTTGGTGAGGAATGTGCAGCTAACATTCCTTGTATCGTTCACATGGATTGTTAGCTCATTGGCTCCAGCCTGTAGATCCACGGTGCAAATTGTCTCTCGGTAGGGACGGTTGTAGGCGGGCATGAAATCACGATTAGCGTCGCTTTCCAATACGGTGGTACCGTTTAGAATCGCCTTGAAACCTCCCTCGGTGGCAACCATGAGCTGAACCTGTTGCTCCCTAGGTGATAGGACTTGGGTAGTGGCTACACAGGGGCCCTGGGGTAAGGTCAATGTAGTACCGGGGAAATTCATTAGAGTCTCGGTACCAGTATGATCCGTTATTCGGTAGGTCCGTCCGGTATCAAAAATGACTGGCACGCGGTATTCGGTCCAAGTCCGCTGATTAAGCTCCCGCTTTAGTACCAGGGGCATCCGTAGATATGGAGGCAGCTCCTCGGGAGGCCAAATCGATAGCTCCACTGTTTTAGACTCACCGGGCGCTAGGTTGAGGAGATGGCTGGAGCATTGCCAGCCCTGTTCTACTTCAATGGTACAACTACCGATCCAAGGACTGGTCAGAGTGTTGCAAAGTGTTGCGGTGACCGTACGTTTTATCCCAGGGAAAACGGCGGGCCCCAAGTCCCCTAAGTCGATGACGACGTCAATACCAGGTAAGGTATGGGAGTAAGAGGTAACGCTTTCTGCCCAGAGTTTTCGGGCCACTTCTTCTAATCCAATGGTAGTGTTAATCACTAAGGTGTCGTCGGAAAACCCGGCCAGGGCGTCCTGCATCATAAGGACCTTCATGCCCATTCGGCAGGTTCGTTCGGTCAGCTCCTTTAGGGTCTTGGGTGCATCAAGACCATGTACCGTTGGGGTGACCATAATCTCATCCCCCACCGGTTCGATCCACTTTTGCGGCAGGGCGTCTCGTCCAAGGATAATGCCTAAAATAGCACCTAAGGTAGCCCCGGTGCAGTCGGTATCATATCCGCAGTTGACTGCCTTTAAGATGGCATCACCGAAATCTGTTCCATATAGCCAGCCCAAGACGGTAAAGGCAATATTTTGGGGAGCGTCGGTGAAATTGGGACGTCCATGTTTCTCCAAGACAATTTCCCGGGCTTCAAGCCAGTCCTTTCCAGACTCATAGGCCTCGATGACTTCTTTTACAGCCGCATAGACCCGACAAGTTTCGGGAATGACCGACAGTCCAATTTGCAGTAATTGGTCCCGATCCTTGTTGACAAAAGCGGCACTTTCGATGGCGGCGAAGAACATTTCACCATAGACTCCTTCCCCACCGGCGTGATCTGTGACAGCATCAGCCAATGCATAGCGGATGGCCAAATCCGGTCTGCCCGGTGCAACCATACCCCAGATTTCGGAACGAATCGGTGAGCCCATGCAGTTGGTGAAGGGGTTGTCAAACCAACCGGAAAGTGGGGGCACCATGCCCTTGCGTGCATTTGTCAGGCCATATCCGTACTCGTCATAGTTAAAGAACACGTGGGCCAACCATTCCTCGGACAGGTGCTTTTCGTCTAGTTCTGGTCCATGGGTCTCTAAAGCGTGCAACCAGACCAGTTGCAGGTCTAGATCATCGTTGGGTAACGGTCCCTTCTGGGGAAAGAACTCAAGGTTAAGCACCTCTTTGCGTCCTTCCATGGGACCACCTAGGGTCCCGCCGATGTTCTTACCTAGCCAACCTCCGTACACACTATTATAATAGTCTTTCCTGTTCAGATGAGCTAGCAATGGGGAGCCTCCTTTGTGTTATCTGATCAGTGATCACTATTAGCTAAACTTGTAACCCTATGTTATCGGAAGCTTCAAGGAACTTCCATAGGACAAATTGACTTTAGCTAGCACTATTTTAACTTGTGTTAGCTGAACCAAGAGAGTAGCTGGGCATAGGTAGCCCAGCTAGGGAGATCCTGGTTAGCTGCTCTTGATTATTAAACTGTTTCAAGTAGATGGGTATGTTCAGGTAATGAGGCGACTATCTCGACAACAAAGGGGTCTAGACCACCATTGGCAGCGTTCCGTCTGAGGAGGGCCACCACTTGGCTCGATGGGAGGGGCTCTTTATACGGTCTTCTCTCGCTTAGGGCCGCGTAGACGTCGGCAACGGCCAAAATCCTTGACCCCAAAGACAACTCGTCTTCTTCGATCTGGAAAGGGTACCCTGTACCATCGAGGCGTTCGTGGTGAAAGGAAGCCCACTCCTTCACAATCTCCAGACCTTGGATACGGTCTAGAATGCGAAAGGTAAAATAAGGGTGGACTTGGATCTGCGCCCGTTCTTCATAGGTTAGACTGCCCTCTTTTTCCAGAATGGTATTGGGTACCGCCAATTTGCCCACATCATGCAGCAGTCCGGCAAGCTCGAGCATCCTACATTCCTGTTCGGAGAAGCCTAGCTTGCTTCCTATGTTCCTAGCAGTACTTGCTACCAGAAAGGAGTGACGGCTGGTAAAGGGTGAGCGCAGGTCGATCATGCTGGCAAAAAGACGTCCGAGGACCAAGGGACTGACAAATTGATCGGCGATAAGATAAGAGTAATCAAAACAACGGTCCCGTACATAGTCGGTCATTAGGTCTAGCCAAAAGGAGGGCCTTGTTGCAATGCTCTCAAAGGCAGCAACTACCCGCGGATCAAACAAGGTATTTGAATTGCTACGGAGCCAGGCTAGGATCTCTTTGATCTCACTAGGCTCCACCAATTCCTCCCCTGCGGCGATAACCGCACGATCGGCAAGAAAGATGATGCTACAGAGGAAAACTTCATTGCTACTAGGCAGTGTATTAAAGGGACGGTGGTGATGCTTGATGATACTGGCTAGATGATCAAATTCGGGGATTTTGTTCAACAGTGCGCTTCCCCGCTGACTGTGTTCTATCACCTTGTCCTGGGGGACGTCTCGCTCGATTAACTCAGTCCTTTCTACATCGTCTAAGATGCCAATATCGTGCAAAATAGCTGCCATAAAAAGCGTCTTCATGGCGGAAAAGTCAAGGTCCAATTCCTCTCCGAGCTGCATACTGGTGAAAAGGACTCGCTTAGCGTGCATACGAAATCTCTTATCAGCTAAGTCAAAAGCTCCCGTAACTGCAAACAGCAGTTGAGCCACCGGGATTTCCTCAAAGATAGCAGACATAATCGGCAATTTCTCCTTTTTCTATGGTAGGACCACATCAGATATATTTTCGGGGATCCCGGTGGGAATTCCTGCAAAAACGGAAGAAAGGGGTAGGAACATGTCTACAGATAGCTGGTATTGATCCGTATGAGCCAGAGAAACGGGGAAAGCCCCTGCAAAACTGAAGTTTTGCAGGGGTATAGAACCTAAAGACTTGGTTTGTTTACAAGTACCTGTTTACTATTGTTGCGAATGGATCTAGCTCCTGCCGATCCTGTGGCCACGGCCATGCGGGCGGCAACCGGATCAGAAATGGCGCTCTTACCGGTAAGTAATAAGTCCAGAAAATCCTCAGTAATCAATTCGTCGGAACCCCCGTGTCCTCCTGCGGCCGATTTGACATTGTAGGTTCGGCTAGAGTACTCCCGCCAAGTGTTTGAGCGACGGGTTAGTACCATGATTGTGTCTTCACCGTTCACGTTCTCAAGCCGTCCTTCGGTTCCAATGAAGGTATAATTGCGGTAAACATCCGGGGTAAAATGACACTGCAGATATGCTGCCCGGACCCCATTGTCCAGGTTCATGAGGATCATGTTGGTGTCCTCCACATCGATCTCTTTGCGGTATACACACATTTGTCGGCGGGCTGGCTCATGCTCAGATTGTACTTCCACGCAAGTTCTCCGCTCGGGACAAGTAGGACATCTTAGGTCGTTGTCTTTTTCTCCACCGTAGTAGTCCAGTCCTCCCGTGCCTACAACAGACGTGGTGTATCCCCCGGCCAACCAGTGGATAACGTCAATGTCGTGGGCTCCCTTTTGCAGGAGTAAGGTATCGGTGTTTTCACTGTTTCCATGCCAATCGTGGAAGTAGTAGCGGCCACCGTAATTAATAAAGTGGCGGCACCAGACCATTTTTAGCTCGCCAATCACCCCGGAGTCGATGATTTCCTTCATGGTCCGCACAAATCGCATGTAGCGCATATTATGCCCGATCATCAGACGCTTTCCCGATTTCTTCCAAGCTTCTAACATGCGATCGCAGCCTTCAACGGAAATGGCCATGGGTTTTTCGCAGAAGACGTGTTTACCGGCTTTTAATGCGGCAATTGTCTGTTCCTCATGGAAATGGTCCGGTGAGAAAATGGCGACTGCATCTATGTCTTGTTCAAGAAGCTCTTCAAAGTTTGTTGTGGTGTAAGCATTAGGGTTGACCCTTTGTTTGAATCCTTCTAGAAACTCCGTTGAAGTATCCATTCCTGCAACTACAACAGAACGTTCTTGTCTCTCATTGTGCCAGCAACGGGCCATAGCTCCCCGGCCTGATACGCCTACTACGCCAATTTTGATCTTGTCCATGGTAAACTAAGGTCATCCTTTCTGTATTAATAATGAAGGTTTTGTTTACAATTAGGTGGACTGTTGTTCGATCCAGAATTTTAGAGACTTTGTTTACAACCTTTACAATGCTCACCTGCAGACTACTCTACACCTGGAGATTACTCCACCGAGTCTTTCAACTGGAAATTCTGACTATCACTATGAATATGGATTCGAGATCGTCCCCTTCAATCCCTGCACAAGCTCACGAATTTCAGTGATTACAGGTCGTGCTCCTTTCCCTTTTCCGCAAGGAGGTCTGTTAGCTCAGACTCAGTGATATGGTACCTATTACCGCAGAAATGACAGACAAGCTCTGCCCCTTGATCTTCGGTGATCATTTCCTGAAGATCCTTCTCTTGGACTACGGTTAAGGCGTTTAAAAACCGCTCTTTTGAGCATCTACAGCGGTATTCCACCGGTTGTTCACTAATAATGCGTGGCTGTAGGTCATTTGCCAAAAGATGGATTATTGCTTCCGGGGTCTTCCCATTTTCAATAAGCCTGCTAATGGGGGGCATATTGCTCATTCTAGATTCGAGACAATCAATGATTTCATCTGACGCACCGGGCAGCAGCTGCAAGATTAGGCCACCTGCGGCTTTCACTGAACCGTCCGGGTTCACCAGTACTCCTAGGGCTACTACCGAGGGTATTTGTTCTGAGCTAGAGAAATAACAGGCGAGATCTTCGGCTATTTCACCACTTACCAAAGCAACACTCCCTTGATAAGGGGTTTTTAGTCCAGTCTGTCGGGTAATGTATAAATGCCCCTTCCCCACCGCTGGGCCAACTGCTAGCTTGCCTTTCTTATTTAAGGGCAGGTGCACCGCTGGGTTTTGAATGAATCCCCTCACCAAGAGCTCCGGACTACTTTCCGCGATGATGCGTCCAATGGGGCCATCCCCGATGATCTGTAGGATTACCCGTTCGTCATTCTTGGTCATGGATCCCAACAAAGCTGCAGCGGTAAGACATCGACCAAAGGCGGCAGTTGCCGTGGGATAGGTGCCGTGAATGTCGCGCCCTGCCTCTACGAGATCCGTTGTTAGGGCGGCAATGATCCTTGCTTGGTTATTAGCGAACATAGCGCGTACTAGTTTGTCGCTCACAATCATCAGCTCCCAATAGATTATACTATATGGGCGAAGAAAAGTGTTAGGTCTCTTTGCGGCGAAAACTTCATCCGGTTTGTCAAAGCCTGTGCACAGATATGACAGATTCTGGGAGCATCTGCTTGGCTAAGGTGACTATGTTTTGATGATGGGTGAAGAAGATGATCTGGGTCAACTGTGAAAGGTTGCCCAAAATGGTTAATGCTTTCGCTGCTCGCTCATCGTCAAAGTTGATCAAAATATCGTCCAACACTAAGGGAAGGGGTTCAGCTGTCCTCACATATTGCTCCACGCTGGCCAATCGTAAGGTCAGATATATTTGATCCTGGGTTCCGTCACTCATATCCTCCACCCGGACCCGCTCCCCATCAGCGCGTAGTCCGAGGATAAGTGGGTTATCCTTGGAATCATAGTCTACCACTAACCCTACAAAAGAACCTAGGGTCAGCTGCTGGAACAGTTCTCCAGCCCGGGCCAGTACTGGATCTTGATGCTGCTCTCGGTAACTCTCAACACCCATCTGTAGCATGGATTTCGCCAAAATGATCTGCACATATTGCGTTGTATACCCCTCTAGTTCAGCAAGGACCCCCTGGGCCTGTTCCGCAAGATATGATGCTTCGTCAATACTTCCCAGGCTTGCCTGCTCATAGTCCCGCTTCAAGGCCCCGAATTCCTGTTGTTGACGGGCATAGTCTGTTCGGAGGTTGGCTAGTCTGGTTTGGATGCTTTCTAACTCTGCTTGCAGGCAATCGGGATCGACCCCTTCTGCCTCCAAGATAAGCTGGGATAAAGTCAGACCATCCCCGCTTTCTAGGAGAGCATCTTCGATTGCCTTTATCTTCTCGCGCAGTTCTAAGACTTCACCAGACCTCTCCTCTGCCCTTTCCAGATCGGCGATGTTACTAACGTCTGCCTCCTTCATGAGGGCTTGAAGCTTCTCTTGTGCCCGCTTAAGGGTGGACTCTGCCTGTTTTGCCGCCTCCTGATGCGTTTGCAGTTGTTGACGAATTTGCTCTTGCCTAGCTAGATTAGCGCTGGCTTGTTTGTACGCTTGATCAAGCTTGATCAATGTAAGTTCCGGGGTAAGGTCCAAAGTTTCATATCCGGCGTCCTGCAAAAGCTTCGCAATTTTACCTTCAAAATCTGCAAGGTAATCTGCTATTTGTTCTTCTTCCGTATAATACTGTTTTAGCTGATCCCGTTGGGAGAGGAGCCTTTCTAGGCTTTGCACGAAGGAGACAGCCACCGCCGGAAGAGTGCTTTCCGGTAGGTGAAGGGCTGCGCGGGCCTGGGTCCACTGTTTGTTCCATTTGTCCAAAGCTACTGTTAGTTCTTCTAGATCGTTCTGGGCGTTTTTTAGATCAAGGGTCAGATCCGTTTCGTGCTCCCTAAGGGTTTGCAACGTCCCAGCATCTTGATCAATCTTCGAACATATCTGTTCGGCAGTGGATACCAACTGGTCCAGTGTTTCATCGGGGTTAGTGTCAGTCCCCAGTTCGGTGAGGGTGTTTCGCAGTTTAAGCTCTAGGTCTTCAAATTGTTGTGCAGTAATCTGCATTTCCTGCTCCAAGGAGCGGACCCTTGTCCCGAATTCTAGCGTTTGCGCAAACAGCTTTAGCCAGGCCAGCATTTCCTTTGGCGCGCGGGGGACAAAGCCGCAGGGCTGCCATAGGTCTTCCCAGCTGTGCATGAGGTTCTCATAGCACTGTGCCCGCTCCCTTCTTTCTTCCTCAAGCCGGGAGATGGTTTGTCCAAGTCTCAACAACTCTGCTTCCAGCTGGGTCTTGCTGGCGATATTGGCAGACTTGCTGTACATTTCATCGCTAAGCTGGTCGGCTCTTACTACTGACCGTTCGTAGGCTTGGGATAGGGGTTGTCCATCGGTAAAGGTCAGGACCTCCCGAGGGTCGGTGTGTTGATCTAGCCAGGCTTGTTTGACGAGCTGCCAACCCCTTTCTCTATGCTTGCGTGCCTGGGTGAGATCCTCATGGGAAGGTACCGGCATGGTGAGATTTAGTGTGCTCAACTGCGTCTTTTTGTCCCATTGTAGCCTATGAACTTCTGCTAGTCTTGCTGTTAGGACTGCTAGTTCCGCCTGAACTTGTTCAACATTCTTTTGAAAATCCTCCACCGTCTCCCGGAGGGGAACCGGCAGTTTGCATAATTCATCCCATGATCCCTGCCACGGTTCTAGCTTTCGTAGATGCTGTTCAAGCTTACTTGTCAGCTCAAGCAGCTGCTGCCTTGACTCTAGCTCGAGGCTTGCGGGATCGCCCTTCTCAATGGCGGTACGGACAAGATTTCGTAGTTTCCGGGAATCCAATGCCCGGTCCAATCTTTCCTGTTTTTCCCTGTTGAGGATGATTGCCTTGTTAAGTTTCCTTAGCTTTTCATCGATTGTACTTTGCTTTTGCATGAGCTGTTCGTGCTCTTCTGCTAGGAGCTTAATTGACTCGATGCTGATCAAGGATGGACGGGTTTCCTCGATTTCGGTTAAGGTTCTTTCAGGATAGATTTCCTTTAGCAGGATATTGGTGCTTTGCTCCAAGAGACGAATTTCCCCTAGGAGTTCTGGCCGTCGATTGAGCTTATCTCGGTATTGTTCTAGGCGTTGCATTCCTGCGGCGATATTGGCTCCTTGGGTAAGGAGCTTTTGGTTTATTACTAAGGCCTGTTCCTGTTCCTGACAGGTTCTCATTGCTTCTAGCGAGCTTTGCTGTAGTTGTTGCGCATGCTCTATAGTCTCCATGGTACGGATTCGTATTTGTGGAGCATCCTTTGATAGAATTGGCACGGGGCCAATTTGCTCAAGTCGCTCCCGGCAGTGCTTCAAGTGTCCTAATTGGGTTCGGGTGCGCAGCATGCGTTTGCGTTTTGTCACTTCCTCGGAAAGGTGTTTCATGTTTTGCTCAACCCCGGCTAACTTCTTGATCTGTTGTTGGTAAGCTGCTTCAAGATCAAGATACTGTCGAGGATGGAGGGTGTGTTGCCTTAGTTGGTCCTGTATCTGGGCCAAGCGGGTCATTCCTTCATTGATGGGCCATTTGCTCGCGCGGGGCCGGTACAGCTGTCTTGCCTCTTCCTCCAATTGCTCTATAAGCTGGTGTAGTCCCGTAATACCGGCAGCGGCTTGAAACAGGTTCTCTCCCAGGGCACCCTGGGAGGCGACGAGGGCTCTGCCCCCCTCCCTTAAGCGAGCGTGGTTTAACCCAAACATCTGTTCATAGACATTTCGTTCAAGACCAGCTAAATACGGCAATAACCGGGACTCATCAGCGGGGGTATCGTTCGGATCAAGGAAGGTGTTTTTTCTTCCCTTGCGACGGCGAAAGGCCAGTTCCTTACCACTGGAATGCTGGAGCAAAGCACCAATGCGCAGGTTCTGATTACCATATAAATATCCATCGGTGGACCCTTCGGGAACACCGAATAGGACATCGAGAATCCCCCGGAGCACTGTACTTTTGCCCGCTTCATTTTGACCAAATAGGAGGTGAAAGGAAGCTTGGTCTGCGAATTCGATGCGTTTATTGTCAAAACAACCAAAAGGAGTTAGTTCCAGGTACCTAAACCTCATCGGTGGTGTCCCCTCCTGCCTCATACAACCGAGTGGTGAGAAAACCAGCGGCATCAGCAAGAAGTGCTTGGTAAACCTCAGGCTCTTGTAGATTTGGCTGGTTAGGTAGTTTGGCTAAGACCTCCTGTAGATCATCCAGCTCTTCTAGCAACTGGAGTACGTACTGCTTGTTGTCTGGTATTTGCTCGATGAAATCCAAAAGGAATGCGATGGGATGATGATGCTCTGTAATCTCCTTTAATCTTACCCTGGGTCTTGTTTGTACAAGCACCCTTTCCACCCATACGTTGCCCCCACTCACATCTGTGGCCACTGCCCGCAGGTTATTTACCCAGTAATCATGGTCGGTTCTGAGCCTTCGATCAATGGCGGTGGCACCGGTGATGACAAACCGAAGGGCCAAGAACTTGTTTGGGTTGGCATCCTGGGCCATTTGGGTGGCTTGCCACGCCTGATCCAAGAGGTCATTGGTAGTGGCAGCATCACAGGCATCAAGGGTGATCCTTTGCCAACGTAGGACATCAAGCTCTCTTTCTGCCACGGTATTAATTTTGCCGGGATCTGCAGTGACCACGGTGCATCCCTTTCGCCCTTCTTCGTTGATGTGTCTGCCCTGGGTATTGCCGGGAAAGACGACCCAAGGGTTCTCGGCTAAAACTTCTCTTTTATGTACATGCCCTAGGGCCCAATAGTCGTATCCTTTTTCCGTTAGTTGGTCTACCCGACAGGGAGCATAGGGTTCATGCCCTGCACGACCCTCGGCTGAGGTGTGCAGCAACCCGATATTCAACAAGCCTGGGATTGGTGCGGGGTAGGCAAGACTGATATTATCTGTAACGGCGCGGGTGCCAAAACCCTGGCCGTGAATGGCTACTCCTAGCTCATTTAGGAAGTGGGTTTCAGGGCCCTCGGTGGAAAGCTCGGTTACGTTGTCCGGGAAATGGAGATTGTGGGTGATGATGCTTTGGGCATCATGGTTTCCCCGGATGATGAAGACTGGAATATTAGCCTCCCGTAATCTGGCAAACTGGGCGGACAGGAATAGACCGGTGTTGTAGTCTCTCCAATTTCCATCGTATAGATCTCCCGAGATGAGAAGAAAGTCGACCTTTTCCGTAAGGCATAGTTCAACAAGGTTAGATAAGGCTCTGCGGGTGGTGGAACGTAGATACTCCACTGGAGCTCCCTCGTAGCGTACGAGTCCTAGAAGAGGGCTATCCAGATGGATGTCCGCAGTGTGCACGAATTTAGTCAAGGGTGTTCCTCTCCCTACACGAATACATATGTCTTTGCAATGCCAGGAGCAATCCGGTTTATCATCCGGGAATTTGCAGTTATGGCCATGCTTCTAATTTCGCTAAGGACCTTGGTCTTCCTGCTTTCTTTTCTGAAAGACGTTGACGCTACGCACACACTCTCTTCTAGAAATATGAGGTACTGCTCAAAGAACTGTTCCGCATTTCTCCTTGGCTACTTAGTTGCCAAAAGACTTCTTCAACACTTGTGCCTAGACTAGGTGGAGAGATTTGGCGATGAACTCTTTCGTGACTGAATGTAGATGAAATTGTGGTCTCAAGGTAAGAGACTTCTTCGGGGTATCATGCTTTCCAAGAACATCCCGATACCAGCGTTCTTATTGGGACGTTCGAAATGGAGCGATGCAATAACCCCTTCAATTCCCATCGTATAGATCCCCGCAAGATGACAGTTCACAAGGTTGGGTAAACCTCTAAGTGAAGCGTAGATACTCTACTGGGAGGTTTCGTCACGGATCAGCTGTCAAACGCTGAAAGGAATGGTCCTTTCTTTGATCTACCAGATTTCCCTAAGTGGTCTCTGGAGCCTACTTTTTCGTGCCGTAAGTCTACGTAAACTGGGTGATTAAGGCATACTTATGGAATCGCGAGGGGTAATCTCGCAGAAATGGTGTTTTGTGGGTTTTGCCTTTGCTACATCCAGAGCATATAATCGGGTGGGAAGATAGAGGTGGCAGGGAAATGCAACAAGTGGCGGTTATTGGCGTTTTCTGTATTACGTTTTGCTTGATCTTGTTTCGTCCCCGGGGTATCAATGAAGGCGTCGCTGGAGCAGTCGGGGCGATACTCATGGTGCTACTTCGGGTCATTGATCTGAAGGATATCCAAGAAGTGTTATTGACCACCTGGCAGCTTGTGGTCATGCTTCTAGCGATGATGGTCATCTCCATTGTTGTGGACAAGGCTGGTTTTTTCAAGTGGCTGGCCATTCATGCCGCCCGGGCATCTTCCGGCAATGGAAGACGGTTATTTTTAAATACGTTTCTCATCGGGACTGCCGTGACTACTGTCATTAGCAACGATGCCACTGCCCTGATTATCACTCCCATCGTCTACGGATTTGTTTCGGAATTGAACCTAAACTCAGTGCCTTTTCTGTTGGTGTGTACGTTTATTGCCGATACTGCTTCCTTAAGTCTACCGGTGAGTAACCTCACGAATCTGCTGGTTTATGATCAATTGGGCCTATCCTTCATTCCCTATATACGGGCTATGTTCTTACCTACCCTGGTGGCAGTAGTAATAAACTATCTGGTGTTTCGCTGTTTATTCTCAAAGTCAATTCCCACATCCTTTCCCGTATCAGACTTACCAGAGCCGGAGGAGTTTGTCAATCATCAAGGCTTTTTCCGGTTTTCCTCCTGGGGACTGATCGTAATTACCTTCGGGTATGTAATCGGATCTGCCCTGGGGGTACCATTGTATCTCATCGCCTTGTTCGGTGCTTTAGCGCTGTTGGTTTATGGTATGCTTTGTGGACAGCTCACAGCAAAAGAGGTTTTCTCGCAGGTCTCGTGGAGTGTGTTAGTATTTGTCATTGGTATGTTCTTGGTGGTAAAAGGGATCCAGAAGACGGGGCTACCCGATGCTGCGGGCCGCTACTTCCTGGCGCGAGCCAATGGTAGTATGCTAAAAGGGATCTTGTATACTGCTATTGGTACAGCCCTCGGCTCCAATCTCATTAATAATGTACCCATGGACTTGCTGATGGTTTCCACCATTAGTACCCTACCGGAAACAACCGCCATTGCCCCCTTAGCCTATGCCACAGTCTTAGGGGCAGGATTAGGACCGAATCTTACCGTAATCGGCTCTTTAGCTACCATGCTTTGGTTGGCTACGGTTAGGCGTAAGGGTGTGATCATTACCCCGATGTATTACCTGAAAGTGGGTCTTCTTACGGCACCGCTTCTGATTATTGGTGCAAGTTTGGCCCTATGGTTATCGTTACTTATCTTCGGTTACTAGAGGCTAGGACCCTAGATTTTAGTCTTTCTCTTTGATGCCTTCGCTAGATGATGGGATAAAGATGCCAACCCAACGGCAAGATCCTCGTTGCGTACATGCACCCCCGCGGGCACCTCCAAGACCACCGGTGCGAAGTTCCAAATGGCTCGCACCCCGCCTAGGATGGCCTGTTCGGCTACGCTTTGGGCATGTTCGGCAGGTACTGTAATTACTGCCATTGGGATGGCCATACGTCTAATCAAATCGGGCATTTTAGCCACATTCAG
Source organism: Limnochordia bacterium (assembly GCA_023230925.1). Taxonomy (NCBI): domain Bacteria; kingdom Bacillati; phylum Bacillota; class Limnochordia; species Limnochordia bacterium. The sequence continues at coordinate 10,956 of JALNWK010000028.1, read as the reverse complement.
GATAGGTTTTTCCCCTATTTTATGTCCGATCTTAATCGGATCATGATCAAATAAAGCAACAATCCGCAGACCATACCGGTCAAATCCTGAATAGAGGCTGATGGCCTGCCCGAGGCGTCCGGCTCCGATGACAATTGCTTCGTTAACATTGTTGAGCCCTAAGAGCTCTTCGATGCTGTCGATTAGGTCATCGATAAAGTATCCCTTCCCCGGGCGGCCACTTATTTTCACATGCTGTAGGTCCTTGCGGACCTGGAATTCGTCGACCCCGATCTCATGTCCTAGTACCCCTGAAGAAATGAAGGTGTTCCCCTTTTCCTTTTGATGGTGCAACACCCGCAAATAACGTGGCAGTCTCTCCAGGGTCGGTTTTGGTATTGATATTAGTTGAGCCATCGGGGTCCTCCTCCTTAGTGCGTTTCCTCCGTTTGATCAATAATTCTTTGTACAAGCTCAGGGACCTTCTCCAAAGTGACATTACCGATTAGGGTATCGCCAATGCGGACCATGGGTCCCCCACTGCATTGCTCGAAGCAGAAGGTGCCTTTTAGGTTTACTCTGTCTTCACAGTCGGCTTTACGCAGTTGCTTAGATAGCTCCTGGAGAATGTCATAGGACCCTCTAAGGTAGCAGCAGGTGCCAATGCAAACCTCTACATCGATCTGTGCACCAGATTCTAAGGAAAGACCTAGACCCGAAAGGCGCCTGCGGGGCTTGTATTCTGTATGCAAAGCCCGATGGGCAATGGCGCTGCCGGGTTCATCCAGCCACTCGTTATACAGATTGAGCAGGGTTGGATTCTGTTGGGACTTGCGCAACTGGGTCATCTTCTCTGCACTAATCAGTCCCTTTGTGCGCTGTTTCCTCCGATCCCCGTTGAAGCTTTGGGGTTGGCCAGCACCGTTGATACAACCGCCGGGACAAGCCATGACCTCAACCACGTCTACTTTAAGGTTCTCTAGGCTATCCAGAAGTTTTCTGGCATTGGCCAGTCCGCTTACCACCGCAAGACGCAAGGTCAGTTCCCCAAGCTTGGTGGTTACTATTGTAATACCTTCGGGGGTAATGTGCTTGACCACCTCCATCTCTGATTCGCTATCGCCACCGAGTCTTTCGGCTGCGTAGCGTAGCACCGCCTCACTGACACCGCCGCTAACACCGAAGATGATGCCCGCTCCTGTGGCAAACCCCAAGGGGCTGTCGAAGGGTTCTACATCCAGTGCGGCAAAGTCAATACCGGCATTCTTGAGCATCGCCACAATTTCCTGGGTGGTGAGCACTAGATCCACATCAGCTACGCCATTGGTGGTGAACTCACTCCGTTTGGCTTCGAACTTCTTGGCGGTACAGGGCATGATCGAGACCATGTAAATATCCTCAGGTTTTACGCCAAGTTTTTCTGCGTAGTATCTTTTCACAACTGAGCCGAACATCTGCTGGGGTGACCTGCAGGTAGATAAATTGGGCAACAGGTTCGGATAGTACTGTTCAGCAAAGGTGACCCACGCGGGACAGCAAGAGGTAAACAGAGGTAAGTTGGCTGCCTGGTTGGTCACTCTCTCAATTAGTTCCTCGGTCTCTTCTAGGACTGTTAAGTCTGCAGTAACGCTAGTATCAAAGACCTTAGAAAAGCCAAGGTGTTTTAGGGCAGCAACCAGTTTACCAATGCTGTTCTCTCCTGAAGGAAGTCCAAAGGCCTCTCCTACAGCTACCCGTACCGCAGGGGCAATCTGCGCGATGACTATCCTGCCTTGAGCAATCTGCTCAAAGGCTTTTTCGTATTCGTACTTCACCGTGAGGGCACCTGTTGGGCATACCGCAGCACATTGGCCACAGCTAACACAGTCTACTTCTGCCATGTTCTTACCAAAGGCAGGAGTTACCACTGCATCAGATCCCCGATTGGCAAACCCCAGGATGCCAATTCCCTGTACTTCCTCACACATGCGTACACAGTCACCACAGAGGATACATTTGTTTGGATCCCGCACGATGCTCGGGCTACTCTCATCGATAGGCAGATGCTTGTCCCGGTGTCCAAACCGGATCTGCTCCACACCTAGTCTGTGGGAAAGATCCTGTAGTTTGCAGGCACCGCTCTTTTTGCAGGTGGTACACTCACGATCATGATCAGCAAGGATTAGCTCTAGGGCGAGCTTACGGATCTTCTGCAGGCCATCAGTATGGGTACGCACCACCATTCCTTCACTAGGTGGAGTGGAACAGGAGGCCACAACCCCCATCCCGTCAATTTCCACTACACACATCCGACATCCGCCGTACACACTTAACTCAGAATGATAGCAAAAGGTGGGTAGATCGATCCCCGCATGACGGATAACTTCCAACAGGTTCTTCTCGTCGGTAAAGGTAACTTCTCGATTATTAATTGTCAGTTTACCCACTTAGGCCACCTCCTCAATTGCGCCAAAGGGACATGCTGCAACACAGCTGCCGCATTTTAGGCATGCGTCCTGGTCAATGACAAAGGGTTCCTTGATTTTGCCACTGATACAGCCTGCAGGGCACTGGCGGGCACACTTGCTGCAACCCCGGCATTTTTCAGGGTCAATCACATACTTCTTCAAAGACTGGCACACCCCGGCAGGACAACGTTTGTCCACCACATGGGCCAAGTACTCCTCTTTGAAGTATTTCATAGTTGTAAGAACTGGGTTTGGTGCTGTCTTACCAAGACCACATAAGGACCCGGCTTTCACTGCCTCACCAATCTCCACCAATAGGTCTAGGTCGGACAATTCCCCCTGCCCAGCCACGATCTTATCTAGGATTTCGAGCATCCGTTTGGTGCCCTCGCGACAGAGGACGCATTTGCCGCAGGATTCATTCTGGGCAAACTTCATGAAAAAGCGTGCTACTTCTACCATGCAGGTACCCTCGTCCATTACCACAAGGCCACCTGAACCAATCATGGCACCGTATTTCTTCAGGGAGTCAAAGTCTAAGGGTACTTCTAGATGGTCTTTGGTCAGGCAACCGCCGGAGGGTCCTCCGATTTGAACCGCCTTAAACTCCTTGTTTTGACGCATGCCACCGCCAATTTCAAAGACAATATCCCCGAGGCTTGTACCCATGGGCACTTCAATTAGTCCGGTATTGGCAATCTCTCCGGTAAGCGCGAAGGTCTTGGTACCTGGACTTTGCTCTGTACCTACGGATTTAAAGGTATCGGCACCAGCAAGCACGATAGCTGGCACATTGGCGAAGGTTTCCACGTTATTGATTACTGTTGGTCTATCGAATAGTCCCTTGTTTGCCGGATAAGGAGGCTTAGGCCTTGGCATCCCCCGGTTACCTTCGATGGATGCAAGTAAGGCTGTTTCCTCTCCGCAGACAAAGGCCCCCGCGCCCTTACTAATATGCAGGGTGAAGGAGAAGTCACTGCCCAAAATATTGTTACCAAGCAGGCCTTGGCTTTCGGCAGTTTTGATCGCCTGCTGAAGTCTTTGAATGGCTAAGGGGTATTCCGCGCGGACGTAGATGTATCCTTCGTCAGCTCCCACGGCATAGGCAGCAATGACCATACCCTCAATCAGTTTGTGGGGATCTCCCTCCATGACCGAGCGGTCCATAAAGGCACCGGGGTCCCCCTCGTCTCCGTTACAGACTACATATTTCTTATCCCCTTCGGCTTTGCGGGTAAAGAGCCACTTTCGTCCAGAGGGAAAACCGCCGCCTCCCCTACCCCGCAGTCCTGAGTCAATGACAATCTGGCATACTTCCTCGGGGGTCTTCTCAGTAATAGCTTTGGCCAGGGCGAAGTAGCCGTCTTTGGCGATGTACTCTTCAATGTTGGCTGGGTCAATGTGACCGCAGTTGTGTAGGACCCGACGGTTCTGCCTTTTGTAGAAGGGTATCTCTTCGCCTTGTATATAGGTTTGGTCCGTTTGTGGATGATGATAACGGTTTTTCTCTGGAGGTAGTTCGTCCTTTAGAATGCAAGATTCCACGATTTCTGGGACATCATCAACGGTTACCTTAACCAGTAGCATATCACCTGGATTAATGTATACTAAAGGACCCATCTGACAGAAGCCGTGACAACCGGTTTGGGAAACCCGTACTCCCTCACAGCCATCGGATAGCATCTTTAGATCCACGAGTAATCCACGTTTTTTAATCTCCTCTTCAAAGGCAGCAATTACCTTAAGAGAGCCGTTTACTACACAACCGGTACCAGCACAAACGGAGATCCGTTTTCGCTCACCAGAGACTGTGTTGGTGAAGCGTTCTTTGATTTGTTGCAGATCTGCTGTGGACTTAATCATCGAGAATCTCCTCCCCACTTTGCAGTTTCAAAAGAAGTTTTTTGGTAGCCTCGGGGGTCATTTCACCAAACACCTTTCCGTTGACCACCATAACCGGTGCAAGGCCACAGGCACCAAGGCAGGATACGGTCTCAAGGGTAAATAGGAGGTCGTCAGTGGTGGGTTTCTCCTCTGAGATGTTTAGGGTTTTTTGGATTGTCTCGATCAATGGATTCGAGCCCCGCACATGACAGGCTGTACCATCACACACTTGGATGATGTATTTGCCCTTGGGTATGGTTGAGAACTGGGCGTAAAAGGTTGTTACGCCAAAGACTTTTGCCGGTGAAATGTTTAGGGCTGTTGCCACATAGGCCAGGATCTCTTCGGGTAAATATCGATACTCATCCTGAATTTCCTGGAGGATGGCGATCAGGGCTTCTGGTTTCTTCCCATATTTTTCAATAATCGCATTTACCTTGGCAAAATTGCGGATGTCTTGGGTTGCCACTGGTTTTGCTTCCATGGGCATTCTCACTCCTTCGTTTAGTAAAGCTGTACTTGAACCCGCTTGCCCCGGTGTGCCAAGGCAGCGGCAATTTTATTTACTACCTGCTGTTTGAGCGCCAAATCAAAGGGTAGCTCGGGATTCTGATGGGCAGGATTAATTGCTCCGCCCACGTGAAAATCAATGTAGTCGCTGGCCAGAAGCATCTGGCCAAGCAGAACAGCAGGTGAGTCTTCTTGATGATCTTGGTTCTTGTTTTCTAGAAACTGGGCGGCACCGCATAGGGTGATGATCCCTTCAGTGACTAGGTCAATACCTTCAATCTGTCCCGTTGGCGGATGCTCCACCGGAAATTGTTCAAGATCAATTTCGATCTGGCGGCCTAGTTCCCGGGCCACGAGTTTCGCGGTGGTGCCACCGCAGACAACCTTTGTACCCGGATAGTAAGCCAGTTTGTGGGCAAGGGCCTTATCTAGGGCTCTGTCTTTAGGTGGCCCGACCAGTACCATGAGTCTTTTGGGCTTGCGAATCTTTAGGACCAAGGTAGTGGCATCATCACCGGGTTTGCCATTGTATAGATAATGGACGTATTCAGTAATTCTATCGGCTACTTCTTGGGCAGTCATGTTAGGAGTAAGTCGGGCCTGAAGAAACTCCTGTAGACCAGCCTCTCCTAAACCAAGGGCTAACTTGGCCCCAATTCCTGCATGGATTACCCCGTCGGTGACACAGACTAGGTAATCATTCTCCTGCATCCAGAAGTGGGCCTCGTTGATGGTTAGAGGACGTTGACCCACCCTGCGGGGAGTTCGCTCCAATCGCACCGGTTGTAGATCCCGGAGGAGGAGTGCCCCGGGGGCATCGAATTCCGCGAGGAAGGCTTGGCCGGTTCTGCGGATCTCAATCGCCGTTAGGGTGGCATAGGCGATCTTCCGTTCCCTACACATGGGTAGGGTGGCACTAATGGTTTCCATCATGTCTTCCAAGGATACACCCGCGGTAAACATCCGGGAGGCAATACTTGTTGTTAAGGTCGAGAGAATGCTTGCTTTAACCCCACTGCCCAACCCATCGGAGACTACACTAACGACGGAGTGCTCATCTGTTGTGGTGCGCACTGTATCCCCACACAGTTCTTCTGTGTATTTAGGTAAACAACTAAGCCCAATCTCGACGTAGAAATCAGCCATGGCCGTTCCCCTCCTCCCGGATATAGTTGCTTAACCTAGTCAGCAGTACTTTGGTTTCCGCAGTTGTCTCTCCAAGCAAACCGGCAATCTCTTGGGCAACCCGCATTTGCTTATCAATAACCTCCTGGGCTTTTACTAGGGTCTCTTGTCTTAGGGTAGTAAGCTCTGCTTGTTGCTTTTGCTCCTGGGTAATGTCCACCAAAATCCCAATAACCACGTCCTGCTCCTCTACGTAGAGAATGTATTGCTTAGTGGTCAGATGGTAATTTGGGTATGCCACTTCAACAATGGTTAGTTCCTGTGTAGACAGTGCCTGACGGAAGTATTTAGGGTCGATGAGATAACCTAACTTTTTGCCCTTGATGTTTTCTAAGCTGCAGACAAACATGTGCTCTGCCGCGGGATTCAAGGTCACAATATTTAGGTCGCGATTACAGACTACAATACCGTTGGGAATGGACTGCATGATTACATTGGCAAGGGACTCCGCCCGCTTGCGCATGTAGGGAATACACATGTCTATTTCCGCAGCCTTATGATAGACGGCCACTGCCTTTTCTCGGCAGGTATTATATCCACAGGCCCCGCAATTGAGCTCATCGGCTGAGCTGAACTTGCCAATCTGTGCAAGGATCTCCCGGATCGCCTCATCGGGGGGCTCGGGGAGTCTGGCTGCAGTATCTGACCGATAGGTCCTTGTTGGTACCCGAGCCGGGGCTAGGATCTCACTGGCTGATTCATCCTTTGCTCCCTGGTACCAATCAATGACTGCTTGGCGTCGTTTTTCGGTATGCAGGGTTTGACTGATTGCTGGTCCACCAATACAGCCATTCTTGCAAGCCATTAACTCGACGATCTCAAGATGCTCTTGTCTGTTGTCTCGGAGCTCTTGTAGGAAATCAATGCACTCTTGCATGCCACTAATGGCGCGGATGGAACCAGCTAACATGCTTGTGTCCATTCCTGCGGTCTCGATTAAGCCACCTTCTAAGGGAAAAAGACGGGCAGAACTAGGGTGGGGTAAGGCGAAATCCCCAGCTGGCTTGCCTAGCTCCAAGGGCAAGTCAGCGCATAGTTCTTCCAATTCCTCAAAGGTCAGTACTGCATCGATTACTCCCCGATGTTCGTTAATGTCCATTTCAGCTTTCTTAGCGACACAGGGACCAAGAAAAACGACTCGGCAATCCCTACCGTAGTGTTCCTTTAACATATGACCGTGGAAGATCATCGGCGAGACTACCTTAGCCACAAGATCGACACTCTCAGGGAAGTGCTTTTCGATAAGTTCCACCACCGCAGGACAACTGCTGGTGATTAGAGGCAAGGGACCCTCAGCCTGTTTGCGTGCGATAAGTTCTTTTTTATGTTCTCTGGCCACCAACTCTGCGGCTACTGCTGTCTCTTGGACTGCGGCAAAACCCAACTGTTTCAGAATACCGGGGAGGGTCCTTACTTGGTTCGGCCACACCGCGGCAAAGGAAGGTGCCACACTAGCAATTACCGGCCTACGATCATTTAGCAGGGTCTGGACCCTTTCTATATGGGATTCGACCTTTTTAGCCCCTTGGGGACAGACATTGATGCAGGCGCCGTCGTGTACACAGAGCTCATCCCACACCTGGGCATGGCCCTCAATGACGCGAATCGCCTTCAGCGGACACCGGCGGACGCATTTATAGCAGTCTTTACAGTGGGCTATGTTGGTCGTGATAATTCCCATTAGTCTCCCCTCACTTGCGGCAAAATGACCTCTTCAATCAGTTCCTTTGCCCTTTGCGGTGTAACACCGCTGATCAGTTCATCATTGATTTGTATGTTGGGACCATTTTGGCAATGGCCCAGGCAAAAGACACAACTCAGTTCGACTTGTTCTGCAATACCCGCTTTGCAGATAGCATCTTGGAGGCACTCAACAACTTTATGGGCTCCCTTTAGATAACAGGAGCTGCCCACGCAAACTTTGATCGATACCAAGGCCACCACTCCCCGTCGGGTTCGTGAAACTTTTCCCGAAACCACAATAACACACAGGAAGCGCCTTGTCAAGATAATTCGTGCAGAATTTCTCTAAGTTTGGGCATAGGTCTTTCGGCTAAGAATTGCTCGAAACAAACAAGGATGTACCCCGAAGGTTTAAGAATCTTGGACAGCCTTTTCGTGCTCCCGGGCGGCAAGACATTGACGAAAGACGAAATGCAGGAAGCCGTATTCGATGACCTCTGCTATAACCAGAATCTAAAGAGCCACGGCGGCTGGTTGATCATCTTTCCCAGGCCGATAAACAGTGAACGACCGGTCCGCATGAAGATTCCCCACAGGTACTCCCACTAGTATAGGTAGAATCGCCATGACTTTGATGACCCCGATGGCTAGTTCACCGACTTGCGCTGTCAGTCCCACAAGGTGGCTGAAAAGCCAAGGCCCAATGGGTGTAAAACCTACGATGGCCAAGGAAAGAGAACTAAAGCCGCTCATAAGAAGGGTGAATTCCCGTACAGTCTTGTATGTCTTTTTCGCTCCGGGCTTGGTGAAGTTTAGGCTGCACTGATGGAGCATATATAAGGGACCCACTAGAAGCACGCCGTGGTTGAATCCAGTTTCAAAGGCCGGCAAAAGCAGTTCGGGTTGTATCAAACGGGTCAATGCGGAGTTGATTAAAGCAGGAAAAACCATACCTATGAAGGTTGTGGCCACCAAAGGAAGGAAAAAGTGGCCGATGGTTTCAGAACTGAGCCTATCTTCGTTGATCGGAGTATCTAAGAGCTTAGGCTTGCCCTTTACCCTTTTGAGGAAAAGGTAATCTGTCCCGAAGGATCCCACATAGCCCTATGGCACCAATTATCGCACCGGATATGTTTGTGAAGTATGCTAGTCCAAACACCAGCAAGGTAGCGGTAAGCAGTTGGACTATTGACCCCAGGAATAGCAGATTTATCCTCCGCGCCCTGATCGCCAGACCTTGATAAAAATTACGCAAGGTCATGATCATTAGTAGGAGGAAATAGCATCTGGACTGCTTGCTTAATTGGGCTGTTTGGGGTGCTGCACCCATGATCGGGGGAAAACACCCAAAGGCCAAGGGGGGTAAAGGCGATTAGGGCGATGATAGTAGAGACTAAAAGGATCATGTAACCGATGAAACGACGTACCATAGCAAAGAAGCTTAGGGATAGATGGTAGTCCCCTGCCCTTGCCATACCAGCATTTAAGACAGCTTGGGTGAGGTAAAAGATCAGACTGGTGGAGCATAGAGAAAAAGAGAAGATAGCCATGTTGCGGTAATTAGGATCTTGCATTGGAAGAACCCCCTGGTAATTGGGCTGATCGGGCCCCTTAAGCATTTGTATGATATAGGGAGACGAGCAACATCCTTCTTTTAGAATCAGACTCTCGTTATGCAGGATTTGCCCCGGACAAAGAGAAACCTATTTAAATAGGAACACCCTGCTGTCTCCTCGTTTTGTTGAAGGCCTCCAAACACCTATTAGAGAACCCCAGGGGGTGGTTTTTGTGAAGCTTGGCAAGATGCGTAGTTCTCTCGGATTGGCACTGCGCTGTGCGGTGGATCCGCATTTAGGGACTTCCTGTCGTAATGGTCTAGTTTCTGGCCTTTCTTTTCCCGCGGTAAGTATTGCAGGAGTCTTTGCTATGGTACCACTGTTTCCAGTCATTATTGTACTTAAGTACATCGGTTCCTTTGGACGCACTTCCTTTTCCCCGAGGGATTTGGGGATGTTGGTCTTGGCTTTGGTATTAGCAGGGGTCTTCTACGTGCTTCTAAGAAGGGTTAAGGTGTGGAGTGTTCACAGGTTTAGCATTGCCGAAGGTGTTCTAGTGTTAGTACTATGCGTAATTTGGTGGTTTGCCGGTTCTACCGAGAAGAGCGGTGAGTTTACCGAGTTGTATAAGTTGTTGACACTCTTAGTTGTACCCCTGTTGTTCTGGATGTATCAACGGATGCTGGGACTGCTGCTTGCTGTTGGAAGTTCCATTGACCCAAGTAAGATGATTCCCGGGATTGTTGGTTATCATGTGGTTTCCCATTTTGGTTTGCCTAGCTTACAGACAGTACATACTGAGTTGCACGAATCTTCCTTGACTATTTCCGGTCCCTTTGACCGGATTGATGAACAACGGCTCATTGATTTGATTCGTAGAGAGTTTCCAGAGAACTTGGATATCGTAGTGGTCACTACGTTGTCTAAGGATGAATACGTACAACATGGTGATGGACTCTCCAAAGTACGGCATCAGACCATCCCTGCCCGTGCTTCTACATTACAGGTGATTGGACTTGTGGCTTTGGTCTATATATTCCTAGTTGGTGCCGCCTACTTTAGTGCTGGTCGGGAGGGCAGTTGGATGGAGCTTGATATTGCCGACATGTTTGGTAGTCCCTTTATGGGTAGCAATATTAAGCAAGCTGATCCGACAAAAGCCAGCGTGGATTTGATCCTTAGATTCTTGGTTATAGAGCGGGACTTTGAGCGAGTTTACCAGTATCACCTGCACCAGGACCTGCAAGCGGAGTGGGATCTGGAGCAGTTTCGCTTCGTAGCGCGAAATATCGTGGAGGCCCAGTATCGCTATGCCGAGACGCTTAAAGTAATTGGTAAGCACGATCTTACCAAATGGCTCAATCCCCGTACTCAAAAAGAGTATGAGCACGTTGTGGAGGTGGTGGTGGAACTGCGCAATGCCTACAAAGATGCCCAGGGTCGGGTTTTGCAAAGAGACACGCAAAAGGGGTCCTTTTATTTTCAGAAAGAGGATGAGGTGTGGTTTCTCCTGTTCTAGAGGGGCTATGTGCTAGCCCCTCCTTCGGTTATTATGAGATCTCTCGGAAACTCTAAACCTGCATGTAACACAACACTGTAGCTCTATAACCCTGTGTTTCACCCCCACTTTCCCTGACATTCTTCATAAGCAATAGTTTGTGATTTAGCGAGTGTATGGTCGTATAGGCTCTATTGCACTCGTTATTGAGCCT
>JALNWK010000027.1 GCA_023230925.1 Limnochordia bacterium | reverse complement strand
CTTATCTCCTATATTGGAGATTGAGCCTCTCGATCCCTTCTTTTCCCTTCTCTCTCATGGGACCCGCGGTATCCGTCGCGTTCGCGATCACCTACCTGAACCCGTAAATTCTTGACTCATACTCCCGTGTTTTATCAAGACCCCATCATCTTAGATATATCTTGGCTAGCAGCTGCCTTGTCCTTTCCCTTAATCTCACCTGCGAATCAAAAACTTCCGGTCTGGCATCCAAGCTGAGCGGATTATCAGCCTCATTTTCGACTCGCGTGATGTCAGTGGTTCTGGACTGTGACGGAATCCTAGCCAATTAACCTATCTTCCTTAGACACTAGCCGAATACTATAAGCAGATACCCCAACACATTGCTGATGCTATCGGATACACAACGCTGCGGCTGTCCTGGTACGCTTTGCCTTGGATAGCGCCTAGTACAAAAGCATAAAACAGCTGGAAGTAGTTCGCTTCAATGGTAAACGGAAATAAGGTCCATGTCATGTGTGCCATGACCAACAGGAAAGAGGCGATCATCACCTCTAGTGTAATGCCCCACTTTATCTTTACGCTCTTCCCCACTACATGTGCAAGCATTGTGATGGGGAGCGCCCGATACAAAACCTCTTCGGCCAGCCCACTTAGGAGCAAAGCCCAGCATTCCAAGGTATTCCTTTTGTTCAATGAGTCATAGACTAGTAACATGCTGTAGATCAGCATAGGTATATGGCAGACAAGTGTGACCCCTGCAAATATGGCAGTATACACCACTACATATTTGGTTCCTTTCCTCCTGTCGCCAAGGCCGAAACCGAAATCAACTTTCAGCAGCCTGCTTAGTATCATCATTACAGCTAGGGCAAACAGCATTTCAGTGATGTGGTGTACAGAAACTCAGGCAAAGGCTCTATCGGGATCAAGCCTCTCATAGAGGAATAAATCGGCGACGTGGCTCGATTTACTAATGACCTCACCTATCGTCTGCCTACCCTCTCGCCTAAACAGACATCCCTTACGTCGTAGTGCTTTGTGCAGGTATTGATCAGCGCTTTACAGCAGTCTCCGCTCATCAAAGTGCTTTCTACAGCTATGCTTGCGACATCGATGTTGCCTACGGCAGTAAGCATCGCCAACATGGGATCTAAACATCATCCATTACAAGGATTTTCTTGGACAGTGTGCATAACTTGCACGAAACTGCTGTAAGGACGGTGAAGTATATGGTGGCTGAAGCTCCCGACCTCTCGGGTACTGTTCCGGCCAAAAGCCAATACTCAGGGAATGATCAGGGATTCTCAATCCAAAGGGTAGTAATCTCCCCCAACACACCCTTTGGACCCACGGCCTCCACGTTCTGCAGTTTATCACGAACAAGATACATGCGACTGGCAGTGGGCAAGAAGATCATCGGTAATTGCTCTGCTGCAATCCTTTGCGCTTCGGCGTAGGCTTGATACCGCTTTCTCCTATCCATGGTAGTAGCTCCAACCTCAAACAAACGATCAATTTCACCTTCCCATGGAGTACTTGGTCTTAACTGCATAGGCTGCCACAAGTGGAAATACCCCGAGGAGTGCCAAATATCCCATCCATCATGGGGCTCCATAGTGCTTTCCAGACCCAGAAGGACACAGTCCCAATCACCACAGGAGAGTTTGCGCACAAAAACGTTTGCGTTAACGGGATGGTGTTCCACGGAAACACCAATTCGGCGCAGATCCTCAGCAATTAGATCAGCCATCCGGACCCGTTCAGGATTATCCGCATTGGAGCAAAGAGACAGCTCTACACTCCAACCATCGGGAGAACGTAACAGATCTGCCTCATCCCAGGAAAAGCCAGCTAGACGCAAAATCTCCCTAGCAGCTAGCAGATCCTTTTCGTAGATAGGTACCGCAGTCTCATGGTAGAACCGGGACGCCGGACTGACAAAAGCCCTTTGTCTAACCGCAAGACCACCATACACCTCCTGGATGATTCGTTCCTGATCTATGGCGTGGGCTATCGCTTGCCGAAAGGCTTGATCGGCAAATACGCGGTGCTTCATCTCTTCAAGGGTGTTTGGATCCTGATTGAGAACCAGAATGTTGCTTGAGAAACCCAAACCGGCGTCATATAAAGTGTAGCCCGGGGGAATCTGTTTCAGTAACGCCGAGTCAGTCCCCGGGTGAATTTCAAAAACATCCAACCTACCCGCCCCTAGGTCCTGGTAAAGCTGTGCTAGGTCACTTTTGGTACGAATGACCAGTCTCGTAAGATAGGGAAGAAGGTTTCCCTTTGCATCCTTCTTCCAGTATCTGGGATTTCGCAGGAGAACTACCTCTCGACCCCTTTGATACTGAACTAACTGGAAGGGACCCGTTCCCACCACATCGGAGAGGGAGCAATCAATCCCCCAAGTCCTGGTAAACTCCCCCTGCATCCAGGGCTGGGCTAGTTTGTGCCGGGGCATGATCTTCATCGTTAAGGCCGAAAGCAAGGGCGCGAAGGGTCTAGGTAAAGTCAGCCTGATGGTATAATCATCCAACTTTGTGTAGGCAAAGGGACTTCCGTCAATGTAAAAGGACTCCCTGTATAGAAAGGGCAGTGTTTCATCGAAGATCAAACCAAAGGTGAACAGGACATCATCTGCGGTAAAGGGCTCCCCATCATGCCACAGGACATCTTGACGCAAATGAAAGGTCCATACAGTTCCCTCTTGGTTAAAATCCCAACTTGCAGCTAAAGCCGGTACTAGTTCCCCCGTGCGGTAATCATACTCAACGAGGCCATCGTATACGAAGTCCAGAATAAGAAGCGAAGTATGATCCTCCGCCATGAAGTAGTTGAAAGTACGGGGCGTCCCTACCACACCGAAGGTGAGACTACCACCATACCGACCAATGCTGGCACCGGCTACCTCTCCATCGGCAAAGGGCTGCAGGAGCAATAATGCACAACATATGGCGGCTAAGATGGTGCGCATGCGTTACTCCCTCCCGATTGATAAGCTTTTTTGATCATTCGCTGTAAGATATGCGAAATCCTTTCCCCTGCTAGCTTTTTCCTTAAATTTTTCTAAGGCTACGCATATACTAGCTATGAGACTAATAAACTAAGGAGCGAAAAAACATGAAGCAAAAATACCTATTCCTGATTGCTGCTGTTTTCATCGTTATTGTCGCTATTGTTTTGCTTCAAAGGCCACCGCGAAAAGCCCAGCCGTGGTCTTTGCTTTTGTCCACCACAAACAAACAGGGAAGAAGTAATGTGGACTACACGCCTCTTGTGACCAAGATCCAAGACTATCTTTCGACGGTACCTGACGGGCAGTTTGGGATCTACTTTCATGATCTCCACTCTGGCCACATCTTTGGGATCAATGAACAACTCCCGATCACTGCAGCAAGCACCATTAAGGTACCCTTGGTCCTATATCTAAATGAGTTGGTCGCCGCGGGTCAAGAGGATTTGTCTACCCCCATTTCCTATGTCAAAGAGCGCCACTACCAAGGTGGTAATGGCGTCCTCCGCTACGATGGCCGGGAAGATTATCCATACTCTCTACGAGTGCTGAGCAACCTAGCAATCACCATCAGTGATAACATCGCTACATCAATGCTCATCGACCACTTAGGACGACAAAACTTCATCAATTACATGGTTGGTCTAGGAGGTAAGACAGTGTATCCCGGTGGTAAAAATGTCACTACAGCGGCGGATATGGGCCTGTACATGAAGGAAGTATTGGATTTTGCCAAACGGTCCCCCCAGCTAGGCCACCGCATCCTTGATGATATGGCCCATTCCATTTTCCATACTGGCATTCCTGGGCTTCTTCCTCCGGAGATTACCGTTGCCCACAAAGAAGGGGACCTTGATGGCATCGCCAATGACGTAGGTATTGTGTTCCATGATCATCCCTATATCCTGACGGTCCTTTCTATTGGTATTGCAGACCTTGATGAAGGCTTCTCCCATATTGCCGCCATCAGTAAGCTGGTCTTCGATTACCAGTCCCAGTTGCATCGGTAGGTTAGGACGGTCCTAGGTACCAGCATAGATCTGCCCTGTTTGGGGACAAGTTAAGACAGCCCGGTGATGAAAAGACGCTTACCCGGTAACAATAGAACCACAACAAAACAGACGAGGTGGGTAATCTGTGTTGCAACCATCGACCTTTCAAGATATCCAGATCACTGTTCCCATCTTACCTTCGTTGGCTAGGATGTTCCAAAAGAAGGAGGAAACCTATGGCCCGGGGGAGGAGGTCTCCCAGCACTTACAGGTCTACTTTTCCCAAAGCGCACCACGGGAACTGGTGCAGAGAATCCGCTACAAGAACTTCGACGATCCAGCCTGGATCAAGCTTTCTTTACAGGGCACCGCCCTAAGGTGCACATCAGGTGATGAGGATCTACTCGTGATCAGTCACCTGAGGGAATACTTTGCCCGCTGTGGCGTAGTACTTTATCCCCATCAAATGAATACTGTCCAAAGGGTCGTCCATCAGATGAATGGGCGGGCCATTCTGGCCGATGAAGTAGGGCTTGGTAAGACTATTGAGGCAGGGATGATTCTAAAGGAATACATCCTGAGAAATGAAGTAGCCAATGCACTGATTCTGGTGCCTTCTACCCTGATTTGGCAGTGGTTTTTTGAGCTAAAGGATAAATTTAACATCCCCGTTCGGATCCAGCGCAGCAGCTATGACTGGGATAAGGGAGGCTACTTGATCGCATCCTTGGACACAGCCAAGCGGCCACAGAACAAAGCAATCATTTGCCAACAGCATTACGATATGCTCATCGTAGATGAAGCCCATAAGCTCAAGAGTGAGAAGACCCAAAACTTCCAATTAGTAAATTCTGTCGTGAAAAAGTACTTTCTGTTACTGACGGCAACTCCCGTGCAAAACGACCTCAAGGAGCTATATAACCTGATTAATCTCCTCCGTCCGGGCCAACTAGGGACGTATAAGGACTTCCAAAGGGATTTTACGGTGGATAAGCGTACTGCCCAGAATACCGAGGAACTTCAGCGGCTAATCGGTTCAGTACTCATTCGTAACCGGCGGGGTAAAGACACCATCGAACTAACCAAGCGCCTTGTCTCCTTAGTTCCCGTCACTCTGGGCGCGGAGGAAGCTAAGTTGTATCAACGGATCCTGGATTTTGTGCGCGTTAAATCCGGGCTCTCCCATGGCAATATGTTGCCCTTTATCACTCTGCTTAGAGAGGCTTGCTCAAGCCCCCAGGCAGCGGCCCTCACCATTGAAAAGATGCTCGATGGTGGAGTGGGAGGGACCGCGTGTGAGTATCTGTGCAATCTACTAGCCTTAGCTTTGTCTATTGAGAAAACTGCCAAAATGCACTGTGTCCTCAACCTAATCGACAGGTTGCAGGAAAAGGTCATCATCTTCACTGAGTTTAAGGCCACCCAAAGGGCCCTGTGGCAGCATTTATCTAAGAAGGAGGTGCCTACCTTGATCTTTAACGGGGAGCTTTCCCGCAGTCAGAAGCAGTGGGTCCGTTCCCTGTTCAAGGCCAAAGCCCAAGTACTAATCAGTACCGAGTCCGGGGGTGAAGGACTCAACCTCCAATTCTGCCGTAATGTGATCAACTATGATCTACCATGGAATCCCCTGAGAATTGAGCAACGTATTGGCCGGGTACATCGTTTGGGTCAAACTAAGGACGTGCAAATATTCAACCTGGCCACCAGAAACACCATTGAGGAGCACATTCTGTATCTGCTCCATGAGAAGCTGGATCTATTCCGCACCGTGGTGGGGGACCTAGATGCGATCCTCAGCAAAATGCAAATTAAGGGAGGTTTTGAGACTAGTCTCGGGCGCATTTTATTGAGCCACACCGGGGACGATACTATTCGCAGGGAACTGGATGATTTTGCTACGCAGTTTTCCGATGTGACCCCAAACACAGAGAATGCATCCAATTTGGAGAAGCTTCTGGGAGGATAAAAGATGGAAGAACAGATTAAGGATTTTGCCGTAAGCTTTTTCAAGGCAATGGGGGCATCCCATACCGATCACGATGGCCTTTTACGGGTACAGTTAACCGACGATCAAGTGAGTGAAATAGAGAATCGGTTCAGTAAGCCCGCAGTTTGGGACTTTGTCTTCTCGCAGCAGGGTCAGGAACGCTTCCCCCATGCGGAATTATTACAGCCGGGATCATTGCGGATGGAGCAATTGATTGATACCGCATCAGCCAAGGGCAGGCTTTGTCGAAGATACATTATCCGGGGTTCGTCAATACTAAGACCATATATTCTGTTTCATTTCCGGTTAATCTTCACCGGATTTCACCGGCCCGAGGAAATATGGCCTATAGCCATTGATCTTCATATAGGTACAGTATCCGACACCCTGTATAAAGAGACTAAGGACGCGGACTGGCAGACCACAAAGCCACCGGAAACCACCATCCTCCCCAGAAAAATTGGCTTTCGCCGGGCCTATCTACTTGCCTGTGACAACCTGCGGCACCTTCTGCAAGGGGAAGACCATGCCTGGGCAGAAAGTGCTGCAATAAGTCTGGCCCAGGAAAAGCGACATCTTCAGGACTATTACCGACGGATGTCCGCACAGGATCCCCAGCGGGATTACCAAAGGGAGTTGAAGCAAAGACTACAAGAACAGGAACAGCGGTTCGGTCCTCGCATCATGGCCTATCCTGTGGTTACACAACTGATCTTTCTCTCCGATGGTTAGGGCCCTAAGCTAGGCTTGGGCCCTTGAGTTGGAATGGGGGTAACATTACTCCTTTGCAGCTGTCTTCAAGTCAGCACAGACTGCCGCCAGTACATTGGCAAGCAATTCTGCAGACTTAAGAGCCTGCTTGAGGGTATTACCACGGTAATCACCTATGTATACCACCACACTGTTGTCCAGATAATTCCCATTGAGATCTTCATGTTTTACCTGGATGCGACGGAGGAGTCCCGGATACATCTGCTCCATTTTGGTACGGATCTTCTCCGCAAATGCTAGGTTAGCCGCAGCCCTTGGGTTATTGGCATCACCGGTGACCAGAAGAATCGTGGCCGCCTCTTGACCGTCAATCTTGGTGATAGTGTAGCCTTCACCCCGATCAGGCAATCCGTCCCGATGTACGTCAATAACAAACTGGATTGTGGGATACTTCTGCAATGCCGATTCAATTGTGCTCTTTGACCTGGCGTACGCTTGACTCCAGCTAGGATAATCATGCACGGTCACATCATGTACTGCCAGGATTCCCCGGGTGGCCAAGTTATTAACCAAAGCCTCGCCCACTCGAACAATGTCGCCTTCTTTACCCTTGGTGGTATTAGCTTCACTAGGCGAAAAGTTCTCCGATGCGTGGGAATGGTAAACCAGCATACTGACCTCCAAAGCTTCCGGTGGTATTGTCTCGTCAATCTTCGGGATCTGTTCTTCTGGTTCTTGCTTTGCCCCAGGGAAAAGTCCAAAAACTTTTAATGCTATTGCTCCAACAACAACTAATGCTATCAGGATGAACACAAGACCTGGCCCGTCTTTTTTCGGTGTTCGCATATTAGCCATGTCCTTTCCCCCCTTCCGAGATAAATATATTCCCCAGTTTGGGGAAATATAACAGGGAGGATGACAAGTCCTAAAAAAAGCAGTTAGCCATCGTTCCTAAATGAGAGGCTGTGTTTCGCCAGGGGGCACTACCTTGCTCTCCTCTGGAGTAAACAACCAGCGCACCACACCTTTACCTGCCATGCCAAGCTCCACATCGTTTACGCGTAAACTAGCGACTTCGCCCTTTCCAAACTTGGCATAAATCTCTTTCTCACCATGAAAGGTCCTCGCATCGTCAACGTCAAGGTTTCCATAGTAAACCCGTTCCCCATCAGCATACACTTCGAGCCAACACACATCGCTGGCCACCACCTCCAGCTTTACGGCAACAACAGACTCGGGAACCTCAGTCCCATGGGTACTCTCATCTGGTTCGGTCACTACGGGCTCTGGCTCTTTGTCGGTAGGTTCTGACTCGGGTTGTTCCTCGGGCACAATCGGTGTAGCCGTTGCTGGTTCTGGCTCGACTTCCGGTTCTGGCTGCTGGAACTGCGTTTCTAGGTTGGGAGTCTCACCTTGTTCCGCACCAGCCAAGTAAAAATCCCAGAGCTTGTACGCCAGAAAAGCAAGAGCAATAAGGAGTAGCGCAACAAGGAGGGCGCGGCCGAAGGAAGGTCTCGTTCTCCTTAGTTCCTTAAGACTTGCCTCGGTAGTAGCAGCACTCTCGGCGGCGACAGTGTCTGGTGGGGAGTCGGGGCCTTTTATCTGTTCATACCACGCAAGCACATTCCGTCCTTCCACCCCCACGGCCTCGGCATAGCTTTTGAGAAAGCCTTTCAGGTACACCTCGCCGGGGATGACTTCAAAATCCCCTTCTTCTATGGCTCTTAGATATTTGCTACGAATCTTAGTAATCTGCTCCAACTCTTCTAGGGTAATCCCCTTCTTCTGTCTCTCCTGGTAGAGAAAATCTCCCAATTCCCTCAAAACCCATACCCCCCCTTTTTTGCTTCTGGTAGCAATTACTCCAAGGATCTGTAATCCGACGACCGCATTATTAATACTTCCCTAGGCTTACTGCCCTGGGATGGACCCACGATACCCTGCAATTCCATCATATCGATCAGACGAGCTGCTCGGTTGTATCCAATCCGAAACCGGCGCTGCAACATGGAAATCGAGGCTTGTCCCGTATCGAGAATCAGTTGCACCGCATCATCATATAACTCGTCTTCTTCATGAAGAACCCCTTCTATGGAAGTAGGTTCTGTGACCTCTTGAATGTACTCTGGTTTCCCTTGTTTTTTCCAATATGCCACCAGCTTGTTGACCTCATCATCGGAGACAAACGCGCCTTGGGCCCGGAAAGGCTTTGAAGCTCCCATGGGATGGAAGAGCATGTCCCCTTTACCCAGCAATCTCTCTGCTCCCACACAGTCTAAAATGGTGCGGGAATCAATCCCTGACGAAACCGCAAAGGCAATCCGGGAGGGGATATTCGCTTTGATCAAGCCAGTAATCACATCAACCGAAGGCCTTTGGGTGGCAATCACCAGGTAAATCCCGGCGGCCCGGGCCATTTGAGCTAAGCGGCAAATGGCCTCCTCTACGTCCTTTGCCGCCACCATCATCAAGTCCGCCAACTCATCAATAATCACTACAATCCGGGGCAAAAGCGATAGTCCTTCACCCTCTTCAGGTGGCTCAGTTTGGGCTTGCACCCATCGGTTATACCCATCAATATTGCGCACCCCAGCATCGGCAAACAGCTCGTAGCGTTTTTCCATTTCATCAACAACCCAATTCAGCGCGGTAGCCGCCATCCGCGGATCGGTAACCACCGGTGCAATAAGATGTGGGATGCCATCAAATACCGCTAGTTCAACCCGTTTGGGATCCACCATTAGAAGCTTAACCTCATCGGGCTTTGCTCCATAGAGGAGACTAGCAATGATGCAGTTGATACACACACTCTTTCCCGAACCAGTGGCCCCGGCAATCAGTAGATGGAGCAGCCGGTCCAAAGAGGCGATCACCGGCCGACCAGCCACATCCTTCCCGAAGGCTACGGAAAGCTTAGAGGTAGCATTTCTAAACTCCTCTGAATCTAGTAGCTCCCTGAGATATACACTATCCGTCTCTTTATTGGGCACTTCAATCCCCACTACGGATTTACCGGGAACCGGTGCTTCAATACGCACATCCTGGGCGGCTAGGGCTAGAGCGATATCATCGGCAAGGCTAGTAATCCGGCTGACCTTAATCCCCGCGGGGGGCTGGATTTCGAACCGGGTCACCACCGGACCCCGCTGAATATCCGCGATCTTCGCCTCAATACCAAAGCTTTCTAGCGTAGCAAGCAAATGTTGTCCCGCATCCTGGATCTCCTTTTCATTTGGAGGCTTAGGATTCTTCTTCCTTAGAATCGACAGGGGAGGAAGCCGCAAAGAACCTGCTTTCTTCTTAGGCCGAGAAGATGTAGTCCTTTGGACGACCTCTTCCTCCTCATCAAGAGCATCATCGTAGAGCTCATCCTCATCTAATGGGATGGTCTCCTGTTTTGCTCCTTCGGGAAGCAGATCCACATCCTCCACAGGCTCGTCAACGTGGGATGGTTTTCGTCTAAACATCCAGTCTCGTAGTTGCCGCAACTCTTCAGCTAAACCACGCCCAAAATGTGCTAACCCCCTACCTATTACAGATAACACCCGTCGTGTTTTACCTGCAGCCCACTTAGTCTGTCGGGAAAGGGGAGTATCTATCAAGAGTTCAAGGGCAATTAGGGCCAAGGCGGCAAGAACTACGTAAGTACCCTTGCTCCCGAAGGCCTTGAGCAAAACCACCGCAAAGGTCTTACCCACCACACCTCCACCATTTACGTACTCCTCGGTGGTGGGAAAGGACACAGGCGTCTTCGCCAGGTGTAATACCACTACGATCACCAATCCAAGCAAGACCAGTCCCAAAGTACGTACTTTCCCAAAGGTACGGACGCCACCCCGAAAAAAGGCCGATCCACCACAGATAAATACAATCAAAAGAGCAATGGGAGCGGCGGCCCCCAAAAGCCACCGGCATGCCCTGGTCATGTATTCACCCACTATCCCAGTAACTGGCCAATAAAGACCTATGAGGCCAAAAATCGCAATAGCCATGACAATAATACCGATGATCTCTCCACGACGTCGGGAATATGACGTCTTGGCTTCGTTACTAGTGGCAAGACCGCCTCGATTCACATTGATCACCTCAAGTTAGACATCACAAATTAATTCGACAAAACCCAAACAATACCTTTACAGCAGCATTGCAATGGCACCATGCCGCCCGCAACTAGGTAACCCAGAATTTGCTGCTCTTCTGTAGGAATAGAACAGTTGTTCATTACACTTTGTGCAGAAATTACTAACAATAATATTCCCCTCCGGTAGGCCAGCATCAATCAGAATCCTCCGGTTGATCTCTACAAGATCCAATGTCCGGCCACCGGTTGGACAAAAACGCTCCGCAAACAGACTTCGGACCTCCTCCCCTACCTCATAACAACAAGGCCCAATCGCCGGCCCAATCACAACTGTAATAGCCTCCACCCGGCAGCCAAATACCCGACGCATCTGTTGGATCATTAAAGAGCTAATTCCCCCCAGGGTGCCCCGCCACCCCCCATGGGCCACCCCACAAACGGCAGGATCTTGACAATAGTACAATAAGGGCACACAGTCGGCATAAAAACAGGTTAGGGCAAGGTTTCTCTCCATTGTAAGCATACCATCAACACCACAGAGGGCATCATCTATTGAGAAAGCTCCCCGTCCGGCTTCATCCTCCCCGACAATGGCAATCTTGGTACCATGGACTTGCTGGGCGCAAACCATTCGTGCTAGGGGAAACCCCAAGGCTTGGGCTAGCCTTCTGCGGTTATCTACTACTGACTTTGCACAATCTTGTACATGCAGTCCCAAGTTCAATGACGCAAAAGGGCCGTGGCTTACGCCACCGCCCCGGGTACTGACGCAAAGGAGTACTTCGTTCGAACCGGAAGCCTCCAAAAAGACCAGTTCTCCCCGCCGACGTAATGCCAAATTCATGCCTTTCTATCCTCCAATAGATGCTCGAGTTCCTCCAGAAAACGGTTAATGTCCTTGAATTGGCGATACACCGACGCAAACCGCACATAGGCCACTTCATCGGTGTCCCGAAGTGCTTCCATCACCAATTCGCCAATCTGTTGGGAAGCAACCTCCCGCTGACCAAAGGAATAGAGCTTACGCTCTATTTCATCGACCATGTGCTCCACTTGTTCGCCACTAACAGGTCGCTTCTCCAAGGCTTTAATAATCCCACCGAGGACCTTATTTCGATCAAACATCTCCCGCCGACCATCTTTTTTCACAACCATTAAGGGAAACTCTTCCCTGCGTTCATAGGTGGTAAAGCGTCGTTTGCACTGCTCACATTCCCGCCGCCGTCTAATGGCGTTACGTTCTTGGATCGTACGGGAATCCACCACACGACTACCGGATTCTCCGCAAAAGGGGCATCTCACGGACATCCCTCCAGGTGAAAGGTTGGCCGGGCGCTGTCGGCAAGAGCTCCCTCCGCCCCGGAGGACTCATAACCCGGCCTAGTTTTGACGATTCCCCAAGCTATCCTGGGGATTCTTGGTACTTACCAAGCATCAACTCCCGCCCGTCCGACGGTATGGTTGTCTAGATCTAAGATCCTAGTAACCAACCAACTGTATTGTACTGCAATTGATTGTCCATATCAAATGGATTAGTGGGGTATGCTGCTGATTCTAGAGGATTTTGGGCCAGTACCAGCACACAGAAAAATAGCCGCAGGGATCTTGCGGCTTTTCCAGATAAGTACTATGTCTACTATTTATGTTCCCACAGTCGGAGACAGTTCGACCAAGATCACATCAACACCAATTTTCTTGATTTTCTCAATGGGTATCTGTACATCCTCACCCCGGCCAAAGAAATTGAATATTTTCTGGGGTGCGGGCAGAATGATTGCATTGATCCGTCCCGTTTGCAGGTCCACATCTAGATCGTAGATATATCCTAGTTTCCGACCGTCGGCAATATTCACTACATCCCGCATGCGTAATTCAGATGCTTTAAGTTGCACAAGCCACCCCTCCCACCTTTGGTAGGAATCTTACATATACCTTAATATATGCAGGAGGACTTGGGGGTGTGCTAATTGGCCTTAGCCGTGGTCCACCACTCCATAAACCTTGCACCCTTTCTTAGCAACCATTCGGGTAAATAGTCTTTAAATTTCCACCGATATTGAATCTGCACCTTCACCTGCTCTGTATTAGCCGCCTGGGTTGTGTTCTCAGGGACAATCCGGGTATCCTGATCTTCAATCAGGCATAGGGGTGGGAACAATACACACCACCAATTGTCTCCCCGGCCCTGCCCAATGACCACCTGGACGGCCAAATAGTCTCCTTGGGGAACTTCAAGGGTACCATAGGTTCGATGGGGAAACGGATAGACACCCATATGAACTTCAACAGGGTAATCATACCCCTCAGAGGACACCCGCGCCGCTGCCACCTGTTGGATCATGTCTAGATAATCCTGAATCAACTGAGCTGCTTCTTCCTTTGTATCCACATCCTCTAAAAGCTGTTTGACCGTTAGCCGTACCGAATCCCGAACTAGCAGTTTCAATTGTTGGTCTAGGGGATCGTTACTATTAGCTAGAATATGCAGTCGGATGAGGCGGTCGGATAAATCCTCTGTTGGTTCCCAAACCAAGTTTGCCAACACACCTACAGTAGCCATGACCAATAGGAGCATGCTACCGATCACCACTTTCATCCGTAATGTCTTTCCCACGGTTACCTAACCTCCTATACACTCAACTGCCGACGCAGGTTTTTGAGGGCGGCCTTTTCCAAACGTGATACCTGAGCCTGGGAAATGCCGATCTCATCGGCCACTTCCATTTGGGTTTTGCCACCGTAAAACCGCATGGTCAATATCTTCTTCTCCCGTTCCGAAAGCCTTGATAGGCATTCCTTAATCGATATACCTTCCACCCAATTGCTATCTTCATCTTTCTCATCACTGATCTGGTCCATCACAAAGATGGGATCGCCCCCATCATGATAGATGGGTTCAAACAGCGAGATGGGATCCTGTATGGCATCCAGCGCAAACACCACTTCCTCCCTAGGTACACCTAACTCCTCTGCGATCTGACTGAGGGTCGGTTCCCCACCGGTCTTGTTGGCTAATCGGTCCCGTACTTGCAGTGCTTTATAGGCAATATCCCGCAGGGACCGAGAGACCCTGATCGGATTATTATCTCGCAGATAGCGACGAATCTCCCCAATAATCATGGGTACAGCATATGTAGAGAATCTCACATTCTGACTCAAATCAAAGTTGTCTATTGCTTTCATTAGTCCAATACAGCCTACTTGAAACAGATCATCTAGATGCTCACCCCGGTTACTGAATCGCTGGATCACACTGAGAACTAGACGGAGGTTACATCGGATGAGCTCCTGTCTTGCATCGTTGTCCCCTTCCTTGACTTGTCTGAGCAGCTCCTGCATCTTTTCATTCTTCAGAACCGGCAGTTCCGAGGTATTAACCCCGCAGATTTCAACTTTATTGTGCATTTTCATGACATCCCTCCCTCCTCAACACCGCATTCACATTATTGCCACCTTCGGCCGGCTTTATTCTTTTTATCTCTAAGGGAGGAATGTATCTGATAGGACGGTAATATTTATTAATAATAGGTGACTTTTTTGGGACAGGGGCGCTGGACGTATGAATAGCTACATCCGAGTGATCTACATTGATCAGTTAATCTTGTGGGCAATTGTCAATTTCCTATTCGATTACCTGTTACTCTGGGCGACTAAGGAAATTGCCCGGGCCAAGGCAAGTCGATTACGCATCAGTTTAGCTGCCGCCTTTGGTACTACATATTTTATCCTCTTTCGCCTAAGTTATTACCAAGCAATCCCCCACTATGGCTTTTTCGGTTCCCTTTTGACAATTTTCTTGGTCTCCCTTGTGATGGTCTGCCTTTGCTTCTTGCCACAGAACCGGGCCCGAACCTTTCGCATTCTAGCTTACTTTTATCTGGTGTTTCTGATCAGTGGAGGAGCCGGCACCCTTACGGCTTTGTTCCTATTTGGCACACCCCAAGACCCCAATATGGTCTGGGGGATGCTCGCCTCGGTTTTCTCTATTCTACTGGTGGCGGAACTAGGGTGGGGGGTCATCCAGGATCAGCTGTACCAACGGGTCTATAAAACTAAAATCCAGGTCCAATTCGGTCCTGCCACAGCCAGCTGCACTGCCCTGCTCGATACTGGGAATAACCTACGGGATCCCTTTAGTAAGGTACCAGTGGTGGTCATGGAGCTTGACGTATTGGAGGGAATCCTGCCTAGGGAAGCTGTGGAGTTTGTCCGGCGGACAGGAAAAGGTGATCTGGCAGGTATTGAGCGCCTGCACAGTAATAAGGAGTGGTCCACCCGGTTTCGCTGTATCCCCTTCTCTTCCCTAGGGAAGGAGAGTGGACTGCTAGTGGGGTTTCGTCCCGATGCCCTCTGGGTAGATGCGGGCAAAACAACCATACCCATAGATAGCGTAGTCGTGGCACTAACGTGCCAGCGTCTTGCCCAGGATCAAAGCTACCAGGCGTTAATCCACCCGGACGTACTCAAGATGACTTTGGAAAAACCCGCCCAGACCTTAGGACCCCGGGAAGGAGGCAAAGCGGTCAATGCAACCAATTACTAAGCTCAGAATCTATCTACAATTTCTGTTGATCCGTTTTCTAGCTTGGCTCGGATTTCGTCCCGGCGAGATCCATTACATTGGTAGCTCGGAGACTCTACCTGCTCCCCTCTCCCCCGATGAGGAGCGGGACCTTCTGAGCCGTCTGCACGATGAAGGCCCACAGGTTAAGGGGGCCCTGATTGAACACAATCTTCGCCTTGTGGTGTATATTGCCCGTAAATTCGATAACACCGGAGTAGGAATCGAAGATCTTGTCTCTATTGGGACCATCGGACTAATTAAAGCAGTTAATACCTTTGACCCCTCAAAGAATATTAAGCTTGCGACCTATGCTTCCCGGTGTATCGAAAACGAGATCCTGATGTACCTGCGGCGTAACAGCAAGACCCGAGCGGAAATATCTATTGATGAACCCCTAAACTCCGACTGGGACGGTAATGAACTTCTGCTTTCCGATGTCTTAGGTTGTGATAGCAATGTGAGCAAATCTATTGAGGAGGAAGTAGACCGAAAACTCCTGACCTTGGCCTTAAGCAAGCTTACCACCCGGGAGCAAACCATTATGGAGCTTAGGTTTGGGCTAAACCACCAGAAAGAAAAAACCCAAAAGGAAGTAGCAGACCTTTTGGGCATTTCCCAATCATATATCTCCCGTCTAGAAAAGAAGATCCTCGGCAAGCTGCAAAAAGAGATGCGACGGATGGAGTAGTGCCGACCTAATCGGCATTACCCTATCTGCGTCGTAAAAAGGCAGGGATATCTAAATCATCATCCCCGGCCACCGCACTAAAATCTACTTCTGCAGGACGGGCCTTTTGTTTGGGTATGTCCTGTTTAGCATCAAAGCCTGTGGCGATCACGGTTACCCGGATCTCATCTTGAAGGGAGTCGTCAATTACGGCCCCGAAGATAATATTTGCATCCTGATCCGCAGCCTCGGCAATAATCTCGGCAGCTTCGTTTACCTCAAAAAGCCCCAGGTTGGAGCTACCTGTAATATTGAGCAAAATGCCCTTAGCTCCTTCGATGGAAGCCTCAAGCAATGGGCTTGAAATGGCTTGTCTTGCCGCCTGCACCGCCCGATCCTCACCGCTTGATCGGCCAATACCCATCAATGCGGAACCGGCACTAAGCATAATAGTCCGCACGTCGGCAAAGTCCAAATTGATCAGCCCCGGCACTGTGATCAGGTCGGAGATCCCTTGAACCCCTTGTAACAAGATGTCATCGGCAATGGAAAAGGCATCTAGCATGGATGTTTTCTTCTCCACCACCTGCAAGAGGCGGTCGTTGGGGATTGTGATGAGGGTATCCACCTGTTCTTTTAGCTTCTTGATGCCCTCATCGGCTTGTTTTGCCCGTCTTCGTCCTTCAAAGGAGAAAGGACGGGTTACCACGCCCACCGTTAGGGCCTCACATTCCTTGGCAATCTCCGCCACAATGGGACACCCGCCTGTCCCGGTGCCGCCACCCATGCCCGCGGCAATAAAAACCATATCGGCACCCTCGAGCACCGCCCGGATCTCATCCTTACTTTCTTGGGCTGACTTCTCGCCGATCTCCGGATCGGATCCAGCACCAAGTCCCTTGGTTAGTTTGTCCCCTAGGCGAATGCGGTGGTTTGCATTAGACATCAGTAACGCTTGGGCATCTGTGTTCAAGGCAATGAAATCTACACCTTGTAACCCAGCCAAGATCATCCGATTGACCGCATTATTACCACCGCCACCTACACCCACAACCTTTATATCTGCATAACTCTCATTATCCATTTCCAGTTCAAACATGGCTCCACCCTCCTCAAAATTTGGTAGCAAAGTCTAGCGGGACATCTCAAAGAATTCTCCAAACCAGTAGCGCAACCTGTCCATGAAGCCCTTGGTCGGCGGCTTAGGAGGACTTGCAGTGAATTCCTGGTTGGCTGCAAGTAAAACCAACCCCACTCCGGTGGCACAACTCGGATCGGTTACTGTATTAGAAAGACCAGATACTCCTTGGGGACAACCCTGGCGAACAGGCAGATCCAGCATGTCCGACACCATTTCGCAAAGTCCCTGGAGTTTCGATGTGCCCCCGGTTAATACCACCCCAGCAGGAATCATATTTAACAGGGAACGTTCCTTCAGTTCCTGCAAGATCAACATGAACAGCTCCATCACCCTCGGTTCAATAATCCGAGCCACCTCCCGGTAAAGTAGAGGTGTTTTAACCTGTTGGGCTAGGATCTCCTGAGGAATTATGCCATCGGGCGCCTGATTAACTGTAGCCCATCCAGCCTTAATCTTTAGATCCTCGGCAGTTCTTGCCCCAACCCGCAATCCCACAGACAAATCATTAGTCAAATGATTGCCACCAACCGGAATCACCCCTGTATGCCACACAGAAAACTCCCTGAACACAGCAATATCTGTGGTACCACCACCAATATCCACAAGTAGCACGCCGGACTCTTTTTCTAAGGGAGTGAGCACTGCCTCGGCCGATGCTAATGGTTGCAGGATAATATCGTTAATACTCAATCCGGCCCGCTGTACACACTTTGCCAGGTTCTGAATGGCCGCCACGGCCCCAATGACCAAGTTTGCCTTGACCTCCAACCGGATACCGCTCATACCCACCGGATCCTTGACTCCGCCAACACCATCGACAATAAACTCCTTAGGCAGCACATCAATGATCGTCCGATCCGAGGAGATGGGCACGGTCCTGGCCTCCTGGAGTACCCTCTTTACATCATCAGCAGATACCTCATGGTCGGATACGCTAATCATCCCTGAGGACTCCCGGGTGGCGATGTGTCCACCGGCTATACCAATATAGGCGCCATCTACCTGTCGGCCAGCCATCCGCTCAGCTTTACTGACTGCCTCGGATATAGATCTGATGGTAGCGTCTAGATTGATGACCATACCTTTACGGAGACCTAAGGAAGGGCTAATTCCTGTTCCAATAACCGCAATGTCTTCATCGGTCACTTTAGCAATAATGGCACATATTTTCGTTGTCCCTATATCCAGCCCCAATACATTATTGTCCCTGGTCATCTCTTCCTCCGCCCTTCTATCGCGATCTCATTCACTGCAGCACCACAGGCTGATTGGGAATGGAGAGATCGATCTGTTTTGGAGTAACACTACGTCTAGCTAGGTCCGCAAGTAAAGGCTTTAAGACCATTAGCTTTTCCTTCATTTCTAGACTATCCCCTAGCTTCACCACAACCAAGTTGCGCATATACAAACGAATATCGGTGGGATCTGCAACATTTATCTCCGATACACCCTCGGCAATAACCGCATCTAGTACATTGGCCACCGTAATACCTACCGCCAACTCATGGCTGACTGGTTTGGTACCCATGGCCGGATTGTCCAACCGCACACCGGTTAGGAAGGGCAAGGACTCTGTAACAGTTGCCTCAGCACCGATTAGCCGCCCTTGCCTGTCCACAAGATAGAAGACGTCCCGGTAAGGGATCAATGCAATGGGCGTCCGCTCCTCAAGCTGCACCTGCAACCGATGGGGGAGGATCAGCTGCACACATACATCCGAAACCCGAGGTTCGGCCAATAGGGCTAGTTGAACCTGTTCCAAATCCACCATCAGTATGTTCTGATTCTTCCTAAGACCGCTAATTTGCCATATGTCCTCCGCGGTAAAATAGCTACCACCATCGACAATAATCTCCCGGAGGGCAAATAGCGGAGAGCCCAGTAGAATAAACAAGGCAATTAGTGCTAAGAATATCGCCAGCGACAGCAAGAATCTACCATCCTGTGCTTGTCCCCGCTCCATATATAAAACCTACCTACATCAAGGATAATCGTAATTATTATACCACATTCTTGCAACCCTGCGTAAAGATGTTAAGGTAGACGCGTAATGCAAGCACCCAGCTCTTGAAACTTACTTTCTAGATGCTCATAGCCCCGATCAATGTGCTCTAATCCGTATACCTCGGTAGTCCCACAGGCTGCCAGTCCCGCGAGGATAAGAGCCGCACCGGCCCTCAGATCCGAGGCCTGCACACTGGCGCCGGTGAGGGGATTCCCCCCCTGAATGATCGCACTTCGTCCTTCAACCCAAATTGAAGCACCCATCCGGCGTAATTCCGCTGCATGTTTCATCCTATGGGCATATACCCCTTCAATAATCATACTCGTACCCGCCACTGTACACAGGAATGCCATCATCTGCGGCTGCAGGTCCGTGGGAAAACCGGGGTAGGGCATCGTCCGCAAGTTCAAGGGTTGTAACATAGCCCTACCGGCCCGGACCCAAATACCATCCGGGGTAGAAGACAAAGCAACACCGCTTTGCAAAAGCTTCGCCTGCAAGGCCTCCAAGTGATGCACATTTGCATGCCTGACATAGACATCACCCTTCGTGATCGCCCCGGCTAACATGAAGGTACCCGCTTCAATCCGATCCGGAATCACCCAATGCTCCGTCCCAGATAACCGTTCCACTCCCTGTATGGTGATCCGATCAGTACCCGCGCCCATTACCTTTGCACCCATTTTGTTTAGAAAATCCTGCAAATCAACTATTTCCGGCTCCTTGGCCACATTATGCAGTACCGTCTGTCCCTGGGCCAACACCCCAGCCATAATCAGGTTTTCCGTAGCTCCTACACTTGGAAAGTCTAGGTAAAACTCACAACCCACCAGTTTCCCTGCCTCGGCAAGAATGTAGCCCTCTTTTTCACCAATATCCGCCCCCAAGGCAGCAAACCCCGCTAAATGAATATCGATGGGGCGTTCGCCAATGGCACATCCACCGGGATAGGCCACCTGCACCTTCCCTAGCCGAGCCAACAAAGGACCCATAACTTGAATTGAGGCCCGCATCTTCCGGACCAATACATCGGGAGCCTTAAATCCAAGGTCGCCCTCGGCCCGAACCCGAACCGAATGAGCTCCACAAAAATCTGCGTCGCAGCCTAGAAATCGTAAGACCTCCAACATCACTTCCACGTCTTTGATGCGGGGTACGTTATGAATAATGCATTCATCATCGGTCAATAGGCAGGCCACCAGCATCTTTAACGCAGCATTCTTTGCCCCGCCTACACATACTTCCCCTCTTAGAGGACCTAGGCCAACAATAGATAGCTTACTCAAGATACGTTCACCCCTCAAGTTCCCATCCTGGATTAGGCTACAATCTCTAATGCCCGCTCCTCGGCTGGAGTAAAGCCTAACAGCTTCCATTCTAGTTTGAGCACAACACCTTTTTCCGCCAGGATGCGCTGTCTGATCAAGATCAGCAGTTTGAGAATATCTGCCGCCGTGGCATGCCCTAGGTTGACAATGAAATTGGCATGCTGATCCGAAATCGCCGCATCACCTACACGCAGGCCCTTAAGCCCGGCAGCCTCGATTAGTCGTCCGGCATAATCCCCGGGGGGATTACAGAACACGCTCCCGGCGTTGGGAAGCTTGAGGGGTTGTTTTCTGCGACGTTCTAGTTTGTAGTTTTCCATCCGGGCCCAAATCTCTTCGTTAGCACCTTTTTTCAAGCGTAACTGGCTACCGAGAATGATCCCACCTTCAAAGGGCAAGACTAGCTTTCGATATGAGAAACCAAGGGCTGAGGCCTCATGGGTGATCACCCCACGCTCGGGATAGAAGACCCCAACTGACTGCACCAAATCTGCCATGGTACCGCCGTAAGCACCGGCGTTACCCATCACTGCACCACCAAGACTACCTGGAATACCAGCTGACCATTCCAATCCTGTTAGACCTGCTCGGGCTGCGACCACTGCCAGCCTCGGTAAAGGTACCGCTGCCCCCACCTTCAGGAGCTCACCTTCTACATCAACTCGACCAAACCCATCCCCCAGTTTGATTACTGCGCCCTGAAAGCCCCGGTCTGATACCAGTACGTTCGTTCCCCGTCCTAACACGTAGTAACTAATGCCCCATCGCAACAGATGATCCACTAAGCGGACCAGTTCCTCAACATTATCTACAGATACAACAGCAGCCGCCCTACCGCCCACCTGCAGTGAGGTGTGCCGACCTAACGGTTCTGCCACGCGCACCCTAAGGCCTAGGTTTTGCAGACTAGCAATCCACACTGAGGGTCACCTCAACCCACTTGTTTGGCGAGACTGCCCTGCACCAGTTGGGCAAACCTACGCGCTGCATTAGTGATACTACCGGCTCCCATAAACAGGACTAAATCCTTAGATTGCACCTTACCCATTAGAAACTCAGGTAATTCGTCGACATTGGCTACAAACTCCACATCTTTATGCTGAGAACCCATCCTCTGAGCTAGGACTTCTCCACTGATGCCATCGATGGGGGTTTCCGAAGCTGCGTAGATTTCCGTAATGACCACTGTGTCTGCAGCGGCAAAGGCCCCGGCAAAGTCGGTTAAAAAATGAGATGTCCGGCTATACCGATGGGGCTGGAAAACAGTAACGAGCCGGCGTCCAATCCGAGAGGCGGTATCGATAGTCGCCTTAATCTCCGTGGGGTGATGGGCATAATCGTCTATAACCAAAATGTCCGCATCGTCCCCGGGGGTAAGTACTTCAAAACGTCTTCTTGCGCCACGAAATTTGCCTATGGCATCAGCAAGGTCAGCAAAAGGGATTCCCTCTGCAAGACCAACACAGATAGCAGCCAAGGCATTTAATATGTTATGCTTACCGGGCACTTTAAGTGCGACTTCCCCCAGACTTACACCATGCTCTTTTACCGTAAACCGAGAACCAAAGGGCGTCAGATTAAGATCACAGGCACGGACTGCTCCGGTCTTAATCCCATAGGTAATCCGCGGACATGAGGCCTTTGCCAACAGACGCCCTACACCGGCATCATCGGTACAAGCCACGCAGTATCCCTCGGGCACAATCCTGTTAACAAACTTCAGGAACACATCCTCCACCGCTTGGGCATCCCTATAGTTATCTAAATGATCCGCTTCAATATTTGTAATCACAGCAATGTGAGGTGATAGATACAAAAACGATGCATCACTTTCATCGGCCTCGGCAACCATATGCAATCCTGTGCCTAGTCGGGCATTTGAACCAATATCGTCACATTCACCTCCGATGATGATCGTTGGATCATACCCAGTCTCCTGCAACAGGAGGGCTAACATTGATGTAGTGGTCGTCTTGCCGTGGGTCCCGGCCACCGCCACCCCTCGATGCCTTTTCATAAGTAAAGCCAAAAGCTCAGCCCGTTTTAGAACGGGAATTCCTTCCGCATTGGCCTTTTGTACTTCTACATTATCTTTAGGCACAGCCGAAGAAACTACGATACAATCAGGCTGCTCCACATTTTCACGGGCGTGTCCGATCTTGATCCTTGCGCCAAGGCGTCTCAGATTAGCAAGTCGTTCAGAATCCGCTAGATCTGAGCCGGTTACTTGGCAGCCCATTTGCAATAGGATGATAGCCAGGCCGCTCATCCCCGCTCCTCCGATTCCTACAAAGTGTACCCGGGAGAAAAGCATCATTTCTGCTACGCACCTTTCGTGTCAGTATACCGCCACTACATACTATGTATGAAAAGTTCTCCCTGCTACCTAACTTGTCCAGCACAGGGATAACAAGTCACTTTACATCAAGTTCAATATGGTCTTGGTGATTTCCTGCAACGCAGCGGGTTTACCCAGATTTTTACTGGCATGGGCCATCCGATGAGATCGTACATCGTCATCTAAAATCGTTAGCACCGCATTAGCCAATGCCTCACCAGTCAACTCTCCATCATCAATCATGATTGCCGCTCCGGCTTCCACCAGTTCTAGGGCGTTTTTCCGTTGATGGTCCTCCGCAGCAAAGGGGTAGGGAATCACAACAGCGGGTAGACCAGCGGCGGTGATCTCCGCCAAAGTCACCGCCCCCGCACGACATACAATTAGATCCGCCGCGGCAAGGGCTAGGGGCATCTGTTGGATATAGGGTACGATGGTCCTGTTACCATCAATGGCCCGATCGCTTGTACCACCGAAGCGTTTGCACACCTCGGCAAAATGCCCAGGACCGGTCTGATGCAAGATCACAAGATCTTGTCTGTCTTTAAAGGCGTTGGCCGCCTCTTCCATGGACTCATTGATCGACTTGGCGCCTTGACTACCACCGACAACCAATAGCATTTTCTTGGACCTATCGATTCCTAACCCTTGTCGGCCAGCTTCCTTGGTAGTAGCCATGATCTCTGGACGAATAGGTGTCCCGGTCACCACCATGTTTGCTTGTGGGGGCATGTATTTCGCTGCGCCAGCGAACCCCAACATCACCACCCGGGCGTACTTGGCCATAAACTTGTTTGCTAACCCCGGCAGAGCATTGGGTTCATGCATCGCCACCGGGATTTTTAGCATCCGGGCGGCAAGCACTACCGGTACCGAAACAAACCCCCCAATACTAATAATCATCCGCGGACGTAGATGCCGCAGTAGGCGGATGCATCTAAGGGTACTATACGATAGGATCGCCCCCGAGGTAAGCAGTTGCAGGCTAATCCTGCGGGGTAGCGCTTTGGCCCTAATCGGATAGAAGTCATACCCTTGTTTGGTAATCGCCGACTCTTCCGCTGAATTAGGGCGCCCAATAAAAGATATCTTCGCTTCGCTAACCCGTTCCTGCAAGGAACCTGCAATGGATAGCCCGGGATAAATATGGCCGCCGGTACCGGCAGCAACTACGACAAACCTGACTTCTGACATGTTTTACACCTTCGTCTGCTGCAGCGAGATATTCAGTAATACGCCGATTCCCGCCAACGTAATCACCAGGGAGGAACCTCCCGCACTAATTAGGGGCAGGGTAATACCTGTAACCGGCAACATCCCGGTTACCACACCTATGTTCAATACCGCCTGTAGAATAGTCATTCCGGTAATCCCCGCGGCTAGACAACTCCCATAATGATCCGGAGCATTAATCGCAATCCGCAGTCCCCGCCAGGCAAACAAGAAGAACAGGAAGATAACCCCAAAGGTGCCCATAAAACCCAATTCCTCACCGATTACCGCAAAGATAAAATCAGTATGGGCCGCCGGGAGGTAGCCAAATTTCTCCCTGCCCTGCCCCAGGCCCAAACCAAAAAGCCCCCCAGAACCAATGGCCAATAAAGACTGGATAATATTCCAACCGGATCCAAGACGATCTTCCCAAGGATCCAGGAAGGAGAAAATGCGCCGCATGCGGTAGTCCTCAAGCTTAATCAAGACGATCCCTGCCGGTATGCCGGCACTGACCACCAGCCCCAGATGTAGCATGCGGGCACCACTAACAAACAACATCACCATCGCCGTGGCCAACAGGAGTACACTAGTACCCATATCCGGTTCTTTGAAAATCAAGACGAAGGCAATCCCAACAATGAATAGGGGAATCAAAATCCCGGGGACAAACTTGCTACTTCGCTCTCCGATCACCGACAGGTACACTGCGAGGAAATTTATAATGGCAAGTTTGGCAAATTCCGACGGCTGAATTCTAAATGCCCCAAGGGGGAGCCAGCGTTGTGAACCGCCGATCTCAGGACCAATAATAATCACCAAGGCCAAGAGTACATAGGAGACCAAAAGGCCCGCGAAGGCCCAGCGAAAGTGAGTATGGTAGTCTATCTTCATCATCACAATCATCGTGCATACACCAATTAGAACCCACAGAATCTGTCGCTTAACATAAAAGAAGGGATCACCTAGCTCTTGGCCCAACACAAAGCTAGCCGAGGCCACCATGACCACACCAATAACCAAGAGCAAACATGTAACTGTAAATAACACGATGTCTGGATTCCGTCGTGGACTACTCAATGTGCGCCCCTCCCCTCTTTTCTGATATCATGTAGATATATATGCACAAAGGCGGCAGATACATGCGTCAACTATCCCATAAGCGCAGAAATCAGGCCAATAATACCAAATACCAGACCCAGAATCCAAAATCGGAATACCACCTTTGTCTCGGGCCAACCGGCAAGCTCAAAATGGTGATGTAGCGGAGTCATCCGAAAAATCCGCCTCCCACCAGTGAGTCGGAAATACGAGACCTGGATCATTACCGAGAGGGCTTCCAGCACAAAGACTCCCCCAATAATCACTAACAATAGGGGTGTTTTGGTGAACATAGCCAACACAGCCAAGGCTGCACCTAGACTCAAAGAACCGGTATCGCCCATAAACACCTGGGCGGGATGGGAATTAAACCAGGTAAACCCAACACAAGAGCCCATGATCGCCCCTGCAAAGACTGCAGTCTCCAAATCACCATTTTTCAGGGCAATAATCGCGTAAGCCGTGGCAGCAATGGCCACAGTACCTGCGGCTAGACCATCTAGTCCATCGGTTAGGTTCACGGCATTGGCACTACCCACCACAACAATAAGGGTGAATACAAAAAACAAGACCGGCGACATCTCCCACAGATTTCCCCGGAAAGGCACAAAGGTCACCGGGCCAAACTCCGCGTCACTTAGCAAATATAAAGCGAAAATGCTCGCTAATAGGATCTGCCCTAAAAGCTTCTCCCTAGCCCTAAGTCCCAGGGAACGTTTTGCGACAACAATGATAAAATCATCAATAAGCCCAATGATGCCAAAACCTAGGGCAACAAAAAGACCAAAGGGCAGTTTTTCAAAGCTTGGTGTAGCCACGAAGGCTGCCACCGTAAAGGCCAGCATAATCAAGATCCCACCCATGGTCGGCACTCCAGCCTTTTTCAGGTGAGTTTTTGGACCCACTTCCCGGATGGACTGGCCAAATTTCAATTTATGCAAATAGGTAATCATCGAGGGACCGAGGATTAATACCACGAAAAACGCTATGCCTGCGGCATAAGCAACACTTAACACTGCCCTTCCCCCCATCGCTCAGCAATACCATCAACCACCCGCTCTAACTCCATCCCTCTTGAGGCCTTAATCAAAACCAGATCACCCGGCTCTAGAAGAGTTGTGATCTCCTCTGCTACTTTTTGGCCATTGAGATAATGCCTGACCTTTGAACCAGTTAGTCCCGCCCCCCGGGCACCCTGGGCTATAAGCGCGCCAAGTTCTCCCACGGTTACCAATAGATCTACCGGTACTTGGGTCGCCTTTTTGCCTACTTCCCGATGGGCCTTTTCACTGATGGGACCCAATTCCAACATATCACCTAGCACCGCAACCCTTCGCCCGGCGGTGCCCTGCTCCTTTAGCATCCTTAGGGCAAAATCCATGGAAGCCGGACTGGCATTGTAGGCATCGTTAATTACGGTTATTGGTCCCATCTTCTCAATATGACTGCGCATACCGCTAGGGGCAAAACGCTCAAGGCCCTCTTTAATCTGCTCCGGAGATACTTCGAAGGCCAAAGCACCCGCCGCTGCGGCTAGGGCGTTGTATACATTATGCAAACCCGGGACAGGAAGAATAATGTCAAGGGAGGCTTCCGGCAGATGAAGGGTAAAGGCCGCCCTCCCATCCAGGTTGTGATATCCTTCAGCCCAAAGGGTACAGGATGGCTGCATGCCAAAGGTAATGACCGGACCTTGATGGGGTTTTCCCATGGCACAGACTAGAGGGTCATCCCCATTAAGGACTGCGGTGCCCCCCGGAGGAAGCGAAGCAATAAGTTCGCTCTTGGCTTGGGCGATCCGCTCGATGGTGCCTAGCAGTTCCAAGTGAACGGGATAGACATTGGTGACAATACCCACCTGGGGTTTGGCTAGATCGGCCAGATGGCTAATCTGCCCCAAACCCCGCATGCCCATTTCTACAACCACAGCCGAATGCTGCTTGTCAATGCTTAGTAACGTCAAAGGAAGGCCTATCTCGTTATTAAAGTTACCCGGTGTTTTGGCCACGGGTCCCTTTTGTGTTAGGATCCCCGCGAGCATGTCCTTCGTAGTGGTTTTGCCATTACTACCCGTAATCGCCGCCACGGGAACTTCAAAGGTCTTCCGATGATATTTTCCTAACTCCTGCAAGGCGACCAGGGTATCGGCAACGGCAATTGTCGGATAGGACTGGAGAGGATAGGAGCTTTCCACTAGCAATGCACCGGCTTTCTTTCCCTTGGCATCTCCAACGTAGGCGTGACCATCGGTCTCACCTTTTAGCGCCACAAAAAGCTCCCTCGGTTGAAGGGTCCGGGTATCGGTGCTGACTCCCTTCACAATAGTGCCGTGATCGGCAAAATGTACGGTTCCTGAAACCGCTTGAGCAATTTGCCCTATTGTATACTCCATTTGTCATACCCCCGTTCTCCCAACGCCCTCCTGGCCGCAAGACGGTCATCGAAGTCAATGGTCTTATCTTTGAATATCTGATAGGTCTCATGTCCTTTTCCCGCAATCAAAACAAGGTCCCCCGGTTCTGCTACGGAGATAGCGTGTTTAATGGCACAAAGGCGATCAGTAATCCTCTGATACCCCAAGGGAGGAACGCCCGTCTCCTTGATTCCCTGTTCAATGTCCTGGCAGATCCTTTCCGGTTCCTCACTGCGGGGATTGTCCGAGGTGATGACTACATAATCGGCAAGTTTTGCGGCTACTTGCCCCATCTGGGGCCGTTTAGTCTTATCCCGGTCACCCCCACAGCCAAATACGCAGATCACTCTGCCCTGGTGCTCCCTCACCAAGCCTCTGGCCGTAAGCAAAACGTTCTCCAGTCCATCGGGGGTATGAGCATAATCCACAATAACCAAGAAGTCCTGCCCCGCTTCTACCGATTCAAAACGGCCGGGTACCTTGGGAACTTGCGCCAATCCTTTGGTAATCGCTCTGGGCTCTATGGACATCTGTAAGGCAATGGCAAAGACCCCCAATGCATTATAGACATTAAAATCACCCACCAGGGGAATCTCCACCGGTACTGTTTTCCTTTGGTACTCAACATCGAAGTGGGTACCTCGATTGGTGGAGTAGATGTGATGAGCCCTTACGTCAGCCCCCTCTTTCAAGCCATAGGTTATCACCGGCACGTTACTGCTATCAATGAAGCTGGTCCTGTGCTCATCGTCGTAGTTCACCGCTGCACCCTGTCCTAGTTGGCTGAAAAACGAAGCTTTTGTCTTGAGGTATTCGTCAAAGGTTTTATGAAAGTCCAAGTGATCCAAGGTTACGTTAGTAAGCAATCCGTAAGCATATCTACTTCCAACAATACGGTCTAGAGCAATAGCGTGGGAGGACACTTCCGCCACCACGTGGGTAATCTGCTGGTTGCGCATCTGATCTATTAACTGCAGAAAGTCCAGGGACTCGGCCGTGGTACGTTGGGCGGGGATTTGCACATCACCGATCACTACAGCAATGGTTCCAAGCAGTCCTACCCGATGCCCCGCCGCCTCCAAGATGCTTTTTAGCATGTATGTCGAAGTTGTCTTACCATTGGTGCCGGTAATACCGACTAACGTAAGATGGGCTGTAGGATCCTGGTAGAAACGCTGGGCTAAAACGCCCAGGGCCTTGCGGGAATCGGACACCAAAAGACTGGGTAATCTTGGGGATAGCGGTACTGGCTTAGTTACAACTACCGCAACAGCGCCTCTTGATAGCGCCTCGTCAATATAGTCGTGCCCATCAACCCGGGAGCCTTCAATACAGACAAATAAGTTCCCGGGTTGAACCTGTCGCGAATCATAGGCAATTCCGGTAATATCCGGCCGATCAGCACCGAAGACTTCTGCTGTAGGCACAGCTTGGATCAATTCCTCCCAGTCCATCAATGGACGCCTCCGTTCTTACTCTGCACATGATTAGCTAAAATTGGAGCCCCTCAAAGGTCCCATTATCTTGCCTAAATATTCCACTTTAGTTTGCCTCCCAGTAATAGTTTTATGAGGGAGATGGTCCCCTTAAGACTCTTATTCTACCACAGAACAGTAAATCGTCACTACTTCCCCTGTGGGAATGACTGTTCCCTCGATAGGTTCCTGCTGGTAGATTACCCCTGTTCCTCGGATTTCCACACGGAATCCAGCCTCGGAGAGGATAATCGCTCCATCGCGCATACTCCGCCCAATTACATTGGGTACCCCGGTAATCTCTTTTAGATCTCGTTTTTCCCGATCTAAAGAATAGAGGGGGATTTCCAGTGAAGCCAATTCGGATTTGCGGGTATTTACTTGTAGGTATTTTAGGGCCTGGGACATCACCCGTTGAAACACCGGGGCGGCAAGAACACTACCGTATTTGCTCGAAGTCTGTGGTTCATCGAGAATCACCAGAACTGAAATTCGAGGGTCTTCCACCGGCCCAAACCCGACGAAGGAGGCAATCCGTTCCTGACCGTATCCTCCCGAGACGGCTACTTCTGCAGTTCCCGTCTTACCAGCAATTGCATAGCCAGCAACGGCACCGTTATGCCCGGTTCCCCGATCTACAACTTCCATCATTAAGTTGGCCACCGAAGCCGCGGTTTCCTCGGATATTACCTGGCGGATCACCTGGGGAGTGAACGTCTTACTTTCCTTCCCATCGGGATGTCGCAGTTCAGATACCAAGTAAGGCCGATAAAGTGTACCGCCATTGGCAATGACATTAACGGCATTAATCAGCTGGATAGGGGTCACCGCCACCCCCTGTCCGAAACCAATCGTAGCCCACCGGGCGGCTTCACCGGCGATTGTTCCAGCCCGGGGCAGTGTCCCGGTGATCTCTCCGGGAAAATCAATACCGCTCTTGGAACCAAACCCGAACGCCGAAAGGTATCGATACATTAGGGTGCCACCGATGTACTCACTGCCAAGCAATGCGAACACTGGATTGCAGGACTGGACCAACGCATCTGCTGCGGTAATAGACCCATGTCCCCCGGATTTATGACATCGTACTGTGATACCGCCGATGCGGGCATAGCCTGGATCGATGAAGGGACTATCTAATGCAACTAACCCCTCTTCAAGGGCAATGGCCATAGTAAAGACCTTAAACGTAGAACCCGGTTCATACTGAGCAGTAAACACAGGATTACGTCTGGCTGCTTGGGAAGTTTGGTTAAAATAGTTTGGATCAAACTCGGGGTACACCGCAGCCGCCAGAATCTTTCCCGTACTAGGCTCACTTATGATAATCGTGCCAGCACGACTTTGGGAATCCAAAACCGCCTGGCGCAACTCTTTCTCGGCAATGTGCTGCAAGATAGCATCAATAGTAAGAACTAAGTCAAACCCATTACGGGGTGCCACGTACCTCATCAGACCATCGGGTATGACCCTGCTACCTGTATCCTTCTCCACCTGGACCATCCCGGCACTTCCCCGTAGTTCTCGATCATAATACCATTCCAACCCTTCAAGACCTTGATTGTCCACACCAACGATTCCCAGAATATGGGCCGCCATAGTACCATTGGGATAAGACCTCTGATAAGTCTCGGAGAAGTAAAGACCAGGCAAACCAAGCTCTTGTAGGGCGGTCTTCTGTTGGGGAGTTAAGTAGTACTGAAGCCAAACCGCTCCATTGTGTCTCTTTAAGCGTTCCACAATAGTCCCGGCATCCAGATCTATATAATGGGCGAGAAGCTCAGCAAAGGCTTCCTTATCCTCGATCTCACTACTCCAGGCATATACACCGGTACTTTTAACGCTAACCGCCAACGGCAGACCCTTCGCATCATAGATTGCTCCCCTAAGGGCTGACACATTCACAGTATGGGTCCTTTGCAGCGCAGCCTCAGAATGGAATTCGGCTCTCATAATCACCTGCAGATACAAAAGCCGCAGACTGATCACAAAAAGACCCACGGTAAAAAGAATGAAGAGCCACGCAATCCTTCGCAGGTAGTTCTCTTGCCGCACAGTACCACTCCCGGACATGATCGCTTACTGACCAATCTTCCCAGCCTGAACAGGTTGATCTCCGCTAATGAGCTGGCCGAGGAAACTGGAAATGGTGGCTAGCAGTCCACTGGACTCGACGACAGGCTCTACTTGTCCAGAGGATTGAGGCTTTGTAGGTAGCTCAACCACGATATGCTCCGGTTTGAGCGGCTCAACCATTCCCATACGCTCTTTAGCCAACTGTTCTATGCGTTTTGGAGAACGGGCTGCGGCTTTTTGCAGACGCAGGTACTGGTTCTCCATCTGGAGCTCATTCAGCTTTGCCTGCCTATGCTCCACTTCATAACCTAGGGAAATGATTGTCCACTTCTGAGCCACATAGCCTAATAGAATGCCTGTCACCAATATGAACATCAGCCCGATACAGACATATGGGCTCAATTTGCGGCGGTGACGCGGTTTTTGAGTAGGCCGTGCTTCCATATCTTCAATTATTTCGCGTACGGTAGCTTCCATGTTCTAATGGCCTAAGACTCCCTTAAGTGAGAGTGGTCAGCCTCCCCTCCCTTCCAAATCCATTTGGAAGAATCCTGTAGTTTCCATTAATCATATTCTTTCGATGACTCTTAGGTTTGCGCTCCTGGATCTGGGGTTTTGCTCCACTTCCTCAGTGGTCGGTCGTACCGGGCGAGTAGTAATGATCCGAGCTTGCTCCTTCCTGTCACAAATACAGGGTAGGTCCTTCGGGCATTGACAACCACCGACAAGTCGTCTAAACTGATTCTTAACGATCCGGTCCTCTAAGGAATGAAAGCTTATCACCGCCAGCCTGCCGCCGGAAATCAAGAGACTAAAAGCAGCCTCTATTCCCTGCTCGAGGCTCCCCAATTCGTCATTGACCGCGATTCTTAACGCCTGAAAAGTCCGCCGAGCCGGATGGGGTCCACTCCGCCTAGCCCGGGCCGGAATAGCCGCCTTGATTATCTCCACAAGCTCTCCAGTAGTCACAATCGGTGCTTTCTTTCTGCGCTCATCTATAAACTGGGCAATTCGTCCAGCCCATTTTTCCTCTCCATAAAGACGGATAATCCTTGTTAGCTCTTCAACACTTAAATCATTAACCAGATCAAAGGCACTGACTGAAGCCGTAACATCCATCCGCATATCAAGAGGGGCATCGTGGTGATAGCTAAAGCCCCGAGTTGGATCATCTAATTGTGGTGAGGAAACCCCTATGTCCATTAATACACCAAAGGCTCCCGGGAAATCGGGTACGCTCTCTTCCACCAATCGAGACAAGTCTTTGAAGTTCCCATGTAGATAATGAATTCGTTCTTCAAAGGAAGCTAATTGCTTTTTCGTCTCCCGGAGAGCCTGTTCGTCCTGGTCGACACCGATCACCCGCAATGCGGATCCTTTCAGAACAGCCTCAGTATGCCCACCTCTGCCCAAAGTACAGTCAATGAACCAGCCCTGTGATTCTCTCTCAATATGAAGCAGTTTAATTGTCTCATCGAGCATTACCGGCTTATGCTCATATCCCTTCAGTGTAACTCCCTCCGCATCTGCCAACTTTATATCCCCAGATCCACAATCTTTTCTGCTATCTCGTTAAAGGATTCGGCAGATAACGACATATATTCTTCCCAAGATGCCTTCGACCATAGCTCCACCCGATTAGATACTCCGATTACAACAACATCTTTCTCCAGTCTTGCGTAGGTCCGTAGATTGGTTGGAAGCATTATCCGCCCCTGCTTGTCCAGCTGACATTCAGCAGCACCTGAAAAGAAGAAACGGACAAAGGATCTTGCATCAGCCTTCGTGAGTGGAAGAGCCTTGAGTTTCAGTTCAAGGGCTTCCCATTCATCCATGGGGTACACAAAGACACAATTATCCAAGCCTCGGGTCGCAACAAAGGTCTCTCCTAAGTCTTCCCTGAACTTGGCGGGTATAAACAATCGACCCTTACTATCGAGCGTATGCTCATATTCCCCCATGAACATGGGCCCTTGCACCCCCTTCAGTGCCTATTGCACCACTTCGCCCCACTTTCCCCCACTCGGTACTAGACATGTTCGGTATGCGGTTTGAAATTCCTTCTTCTGTTTTTCAACTTTTTATCTAAGGTAGACGCCCTTGCTTGGAAAAGTCTTGCGACTCAAGACTTTGAGTGAAGTAAGGAAAACTGAGAAGACCACGAAAAACTCTTCGTGGCCTTCTCAGTCGGTGAGTCGTTTCAATCCACGCCTCCGCGTGGGAGGCGACCTCCTTATGCATCGCGCAATAGACCCCTGGAGGGCGTTTCAATCCACGCCTCCGCGTGGGAGGCGACCGTCGGCATGGAGCAACTCGGCAATCTTCGGCATGTTTCAATCCACGCCTCCGCGTGGGAGGCGACTGCGCACTGTTGGGATGGGTCTGCCCTCCGGTATGTTTCAATCCACGCCTCCGCGTGGGAGGCGACATTGG
Source organism: Limnochordia bacterium (assembly GCA_023230925.1). Taxonomy (NCBI): domain Bacteria; kingdom Bacillati; phylum Bacillota; class Limnochordia; species Limnochordia bacterium. The sequence goes on along the minus strand of JALNWK010000027.1, from coordinate 1,079 downwards.
GTGCGGGCTTGGAAACGTCCAAAAGCTAGTTTCAATCCACGCCTCCGCGTGGGAGGCGACGGCACATCAAGGCGCGCTATCAATATCTTAATTGTTTCAATCCACGCCTCCGCGTGGGAGGCGACGCATCGACCCGATTGTATCCATCCACGACTATGCGGTTTCAATCCACGCCTCCGCGTGGGAGGCGACAGCAGTTACTATGACTTCGTTCTGCCACACCACAGTTTCAATCCACGCCTCCGCGTGGGAGGCGACCAAACCAAGCGGTGGATTCAACGACCATATCGGGTTTCAATCCACGCCTCCGCGTGGGAGGCGACAATCTTGGTTCTGTAGGAACGGTGATGACTAAACGGTTTCAATCCACGCCTCCGCGTGGGAGGCGACTAGTTCATCGAGCATGGCGATCTGCTTCCGTAGGGTTTCAATCCACGCCTCCGCGTGGGAGGCGACTCCCAGGTAGAGCCTAGCTTTTCAGACATCGTCTGTTTCAATCCACGCCTCCGCGTGGGAGGCGACACACATTACCGCCTGGCGAATTGATATAAACTCGTTTCAATCCACGCCTCCGCGTGGGAGGCGACGTATCTGTTCATCGTACTCGATGTGATTGGCTGCGTTTCAATCCACGCCTCCGCGTGGGAGGCGACCCTAGTGCCATCCGACGGTTGCACGAATACACACGGTTTCAATCCACGCCTCCGCGTGGGAGGCGACCCAAGGTATCTGCTGGTTGTCAAAACTGCTATGCAGTTTCAATCCACGCCTCCGCGTGGGAGGCGACACAACCCAGCCTATTGTGGAGACTGCCCATTCTATGTTTCAATCCACGCCTCCGCGTGGGAGGCGACGATATTTGCCCGCCTGGTAGTCCGGATGATTGTTCAGTTTCAATCCACGCCTCCGCGTGGGAGGCGACACATTAGTGGGAAAGGCCCTTTGTATGAGTATTTGTTTCAATCCACGCCTCCGCGTGGGAGGCGACGAGACTTTATCGACGGTATTCTCAAAGGACGTTAGGTTTCAATCCACGCCTCCGCGTGGGAGGCGACCTCCACAAACTGGAGCATATCCAG